>NZ_JBJOCA010000040.1:0-32737 GCF_045898275.1 Clostridioides sp. GD02404 | reverse complement strand
TTCATGTTTGCCCTTTTCTTAAGGACAAGTAATACTATATCATCTTAAAAATAATCCGTCAACACATTTTTAACATTTTTTATTTTATTTTTTATATGTCAAGTTTCTTTAACTCTTCTAAATCGAGCGTTATCAACATATTAAGCATATCTTTTCTTTCGCTTTTATCTTCATATTTCTTTATAACTTTTTTTCTAATATCGCCTAATACATTTAAATATTCCTCATAATCTTCAGTATATATCTTTTCAAGCTCCTTTTTTATTTTTGATGATAGTGAAGGACTCTTACCCCCAGTAGATATACTTATAAGTAAATCGCCTCTTTTTATATATGATGGGACAGTAAAATTTGATACCTCTACATTATCAACAACATTTACCAACTTATTTTTCGCTCTACAATATAATCCTATTTCCATATTCAATTCCCTATTATTTGTTGCAGCAATTATTACAGAAGCATTTTTTATATACTTTTCTCTATAATCATCCTTTATTATCTTTATATCTCCCTCCAAATCATAAAACTTATTTAAAAGTTGTTTAGAAACTATAGTAACACTCTTATTAAAGTGTAAAAAATTTTTACATTTCCTATATGCAACTTCTCCTCCTCCAATTATAACTACATCTAAGTCATCTAATTTTAAATTAATAGGATATAGCATTTTATACCTCCAAAATTTATTTAATCATATAAATAAAGTATAGAAATTATAAATTAGCATCTATTCTTATTTAATAAAGCTCTAAATAAAAACACTATAGAATATCTAATTACAATTCCTATACTTTTTATAATTCTTTTTCTTTATAGAATCTATTTTTGTAGCAATCTCGCAATATCTTTAGCAAAATAAGTTATTATTATATCTGCTCCTGCTCTTTTTATAGATGTAATTGATTCAAGAATTACATCTTCATTTAATAAACCTTCTTTTACAGCATACTTAAGCATAGAATATTCGCCACTTACATTATAAGCCGCTAGAGGTAAATCAAAGTTGTCTTTAACCCTTCTTATAATATCTAAATATGATAATGCAGGTTTAACCATAAGTATGTCTGCACCTTCTAATATATCAAGTTCTGTTTCTATTATAGCTTCATTGCTATTTGCTGGGTCCATTTGATATGTTTTTCTATCTCCAAAAGATGGTGCTGAATGAGCAGCTTCTCTAAAAGGTCCATAGAAATTTGAAGCATATTTAACACTATAAGCCATTATTCCTATATTCTCTAATCCATTTTCATCTAAAGCTTCTCTTATCGCTTGTATTCTTCCATCCATCATATCCGATGGAGCTACCATATCTGCTCCAGCTTTAGCATGACTTACAGATATCCTAGCTAAATACTCTAATGATTTATCATTATCAACATAACCAGTATCAGTTAAAATTCCACAATGTCCATGGCTTGTATATTGACACATACAGACATCTGTTATCACATTCATCTCTGGATTTATCTCTTTAACTTTCCTAATTGCCTTTTGAACTATTCCATTATCATTAAAAGCTTGTGAGGCACACTCATCTTTTTCATTTGGCACACCAAACAACATTATATGCTCAATACCTAACTCACTTATTTCTTTTATTTCTTCTTCTAACATGTCTATAGATAAATGATAAACATCTGGTAAAGATTTAATTTCTTCTTTTATATTCTCTCCCTCTACTACAAATAGCGGATATATTAAATCTTCTACATTTACTTTAGTTTCTCTTACTAAGTTTCTTATTGCTTTACTTGCTCTTAATCTTCTTGGTCTTCTTAACATGATAATCCTCCAAAATTAATTTTTTATGATTAAATCTACTAATGAATCTATAGTAGATGTAGTAGCTTCTTTATATAACTTTATTCCTAAGTTATTTATCGTCTCTGTAGTTATAGGTCCAATAGATAATGTTTTTATTTTGTCTAATAGTTTAATATTCTCTTTTCCTATAATTTCAATTAGATTATTTACTGTTGAGGAACTAGTAAATGTTATATAATCTATATCATTAGAATTTAAAATATCTAATATCTCATCTTTCTTCTCTTCATCTATTACTGTTCTATATGTATGTACTTCTGTTACCTCACAAATATCCTTAAGCTTGTCAACTAGATAATCTCTAGCATTTTCTGCTCTAGGTATAAGTATATTATCACTACTTTTCAAGATAGGCATTAGCTCTTCATATAGTGATTCTGCTACAAATTTTTTAGGTACTATATCGGCTATAATTCCTCTTTTTTTCAATTCATTTGATGTAGCAGAACCTATAGCACATATTTTTAAATTAGATAGTATTCTTAAATCAAAATTCATTTCATATATCTTTTCAAAAAAGATTTCTACAGCATTTTTACTAGTTAATATTAGATAATTATATTTATTTATATTTCTTATTTCATTTTCTAACTTAATATTATTTTGTAGTTTTTCTATCTTTATAGTAGGTATTTCAATTGGATTTCCACCTAAATCCATTATTTTTTCCACTAATACACTATTTTGATTTCTAGACCTAGTTACAGCAATACTTTTTCCAAATAAAGGCTTATTCTCAAAGAAATTTAACTTTTCTCTAAGACCTACAACACTGCCAACTACTATAAGGGTTGGTGGCTTTACTTCTTCTTTAATAGCAGTTTCATAAACATTTTCAAGTGTAGATGTAACAACTCTTTGATTATATCTAGTTGCCCAGCTTATAAGTGCAACTGGTGTATCCTTATCTTTTCCCTCTCTCATTAAGTTTTCACTTATTTTCTTTAAATTTGATATTCCCATTAAAAACACAAGAGTACCTTTATTATTTGCAAGAGCATTCCAATTTAATTCTCCACTATCATCACCCTTCAAATGACCTGTTATTACATGAAAAGATGAAGCATGTTCTCTATGTGTTATAGGTATACCAGCATAACATAAGCCTCCTATAGCAGAAGTTATTCCTGGAACTACTTCAAATTCTATCTCCTCATCTACTAAGGTCTCTGCTTCTTCGCCTCCTCTACCAAATACATAAGGGTCTCCCCCCTTAAGACGAGTAACATATTTTCCTTCTTTAGCTTTTTCTGCTATAATTCTATTTATATCTTCCTGTGGCAAAATATGATTACTTGATACCTTTCCTACATATATAAGCTCACAATCAGGCTTAGCTTCTCTTAAGTAACTACTATTTGCTAATCTATCATATACTATTACATCTGACTTTCTTATACACTCTAGACCTTTTAAAGTCATGAGTTTATAATCACCTGGCCCTGCACCTACTAAGTAAACTTTACCCTTCATAATTTTCATACTCCTTCAATACAAGTTTAGCTAGTTTTAAACCTAACTCTCTAGGAGAAGAAATATCCCCCTCCATAGACTTAATTACTACTTTAGTTCCTTCTGAATCTCCATATAGACCAGTAAGATGTATCTTATCTTGGTTTATTTCACAATAAGCAGCCATTGGTATATGACAACTTCCATTAACACCATCCAAAAAACCTCTTTCAGCTAATATTTGGATTTCTGTATTTTCATCTTTTAGTGAATTTACTATTTCTTCTATATTACTATCATTACTTCTTATCTCTATAGCCAAAGCTCCTTGAGCAGGTGCTGGTATAACAACATCAACAGGTAAATAAGAACTTATTTTTTCTTGTAAATTCGCTCTTATTATTCCTGATGCAGCCAACACAATCCCATGCATATTTTCATCTTTTATTTTTCTTATTCTAGTTTCTACATTACCTCTAACTTGTACTATATTTAGGTCAGGTCTTTGCTTTAATAATTGAAATTTTCTTCTTTTACTTCCTGTGCCTATTACTGCTCCATGAGGTAAATCATCTAAGCTTTTATATCCTTCTCTAAGTATTAGAACATCTCTTGGGTCTTCTCTCTTAGGTGTATGAGCAAATTTTAGTCCATCTGCTAAATAAGAGGGCATATCCTTCATACTATGTACTGCTATATCTATTTTTCCATCCAATAGTTGCTGCTCTATTTCTTTAACAAACAATCCTTTATCGCCTATTTTATCTAGGGAAACATTTTGAATCAAATCCCCTTTTGTCTTTATGACTTTAATCTCAAAATTAATATCTGGATACTTCTTTTTTAATTCATTAATTACCCATTCTGTTTGTATAAGTGCTAGATTACTACCCCTAGTTCCAACCACGATATTCATACTAAATCTCCTTTAAAATATTACCTTCATCTATTTTATTTTGTTCTCTTTATTTACTAGTATTGTAGAAAAATAAGATATCTTATCTTCAAGATGTGCCTCTCGTAAATCTTTAAATACAGTTTCACCTTCTTGAGACGAATTACTTACTAAAATAGCATGTTCTATTAGATTATATTTTTCTAGTTTTTTTATTATTTCCTTAAAGTTCTTATAAACTTTCATCAATACTATTGAATTATAATTTTGTAAAGCAAGTTCTATTTTATCATCTTCCATAGTACAAGGAACTATTACTAAGGCTTCCTTATCCATAACTAGTGGGAAATTTTGATTAGATGCTATATTAGAAAATGATGAAATCCCTGGTATAGTTTCTACTTCTATCTCATCTGATATTCTCTCCATTATGTACACATATGTGCTATAAATCATAGGGTCTCCTAATGTTACAAACCCTACGTTTTTTCCATTCTTAACATCTGTAGCAATCTCTTCAGCTACATTGTCCCATGCTATATTCTTTTCATTTCCATCAAAACACATTGGAAAATGTCTAGATTTTATCTCTATTGATTCATTTAAGTATTCTTTAACTATTGATAAAGCTAAGCTATCTCCACCTTTTTTTGATTCTGGAGTATATAAAATATCTAGTTTCTTTAACGTGCTAACTGCTTTCATTGTAAGTAATGAACTATCTCCTGGTCCTGCTCCTATACCATAGAACTTAACATTTTCTGCACATTTAGTCGCATGACGAACAAACTTATCTTGTATATAAGGATTTTCACCTAAACCTTTTAGATGTATATTTACATTAAATCCATTCTCTTCTAATATTGTTTTCCAAGAATCTTCTTCATCTCCCGCCATATCATTTATAGCATGGTCACCTGCAACTAACATAAATGGCATTAGATTTACGGTTTTTATATTACCTTCTTTTAATCTTCTTATTACATGCTCTATTTCTGGATAACCTTCAACTGTACCAACATAAGCATTTACTCCATTATCTCTAAGCATATATTCTAATGCTGGATATGCTGAATGTGATTCATGAATAGTCCCATGACCCATAAATACTACTGCTTCATCATTTTTCATATGAGGGATTTGATGTTTAATCGCCTCTACAGATTCTTGATAATCCTCAATATGTGTAAGTAAAGGTCTCCCTAATACAATCTTTTTAAATTTAGATGAGTAGCCTTCTACTTGCTCTTTTAACTTATTAAATTCTTCTCCACATATAATATGAAGTGTTTGAATTATTACTTCATCATATCCTTGTTCATATATTTTATCTAAAGCTTGTATTGGATTGTCTATCTCTATTCCATCCCTTTTTTTTATTTTATTTATTATCATATTTGATGTATAAGCTCTAAAAAAGTCATAGTTTTTTAATGAATCTTTTATTTTATTCTCACACATATCTATTGTCTTTTCTCTCGTTTCATGGTAGCTCGTACCAAAACTCACTACTAATAAGGCCTTCTTCATATGTTCTCCTCCTAAAAATTATACAAGTATGTCTTTAATTTTATTTATATCATTAATTACATTTTCATAGTTAATCGATTCTCGCTTAATAATTATCACTGGTATATTAAAACTTTTACATGCATTTACTTTTTCTAAGAAACCACCTGCTATTCCACTTTCTTTTGTTATAACTAAGTCTATGCCATAATGTTTATACGTTTCTTCGTTTATACACTGGCTAAACGGACCTTTCATAGCTATTATATTGTCTGCATTTAAACCTAATTTTTCACAACTTAGTATAACCTCACTAGTTGGAAGAACCCTAACTACTAAGTTTTTATCGTTTATTTCCTCTACAAATCTATTTAGATTCTTACTTCCTGTTCCTATAAATATATTTTTTCCTATTTTATTTGCTATTTTACAGGCTTCCTCAATTGTATCTACTATAAACTTATTATCATAATTTATTTCTTCAATTAGAGATTTCCTCTCAAATCTTATATATTCTACATTCAACAGTTTTGCACAATACATAGCATTTTTAGATACTTCAACTGCATAAGGATGAGTTGCATCTATTATTTTCACTATATGATTATCTTTTATAAATTTTAGCATCTCCTCCTGTCCGAGTTTTCCTAAAATTATATTATCTGTATGTCGTTGTGCAAGCTCCTTTCCATAATCTGTGGTCACTGAAAGGATATATGGTTGTTTTAGTTCATTTATCTTATCACATATAAATAAACTATCTGAAGTTCCTCCTAAAATCAAAATCATACTGTATAACCTCTTGGAGTTATCATCAACTCATTATCAATATAAGTAGATTTATTTCCGATTATAACCATCGTAGTCATATCAACCTTTTCAAAATCCATATTTTCAAAGGTACATACAAACTTTTCTTCCTTTTCTCTACCTACATCTTTAACCACTCCAACAGGCGTATTCCCACTTTTAAATTCACCCATTATTTTAAATGCTTTACTTAAATGCTCACTTCTTCCTTTACTTCTTGGATTATATAAACAAATTACAAAGTCAGCTTCAGCAGCTAATTTCAACCTTTTTTCAATTACTTCCCATGGAGTCATTAAATCACTTAAACTTATATGACAAAAATCATGCATAATAGGAGCTCCAAGTATAGCTGCTGCACCAATACTTGCAGTAACACCTGGAATCACTTTTACTTTTATATCTTCTTTTTCTTTAGATATTAATTCCAAGATAAGTCCTGCCATTCCATATATTCCAGCATCTCCACTACTTACAACTGCCACTTTTTTTCCTTTCTTCGCTTCCTCTACTGCTTGTTTACATCTATCAACTTCTTGTCTCATACCATTTTGAATTATTTCTTTATTTTGTATAAATTCTTCTATTAAATTTATATAAGTCTTATATCCAACAATAGCCTCAGAATCTTCTATTACTTTTATTGCCTCTAAAGTCATGGTATCTTTACTTCCTGGACCAATTCCTACAACGTATATCATATTTTTATTCTCCCCACTGAAAAAGTTATTCCTTTATATTTATGTTTTTCAACTATTAAGTTCCCTTTGCTCAAAAGATACGCTACTGGCTCTGCTACTGAATACACTCCCACATTTTTTTTAACAAAATCAGATTTATCAAATAGATTATCAACATTTGATATTTCATCTATTGAAAATGTTTTAAAAGGTATTTGTAGTACTTTTGATAAATCAATGATTGCCTTCTCATCTTTTTTTAGCTCTATACTTCCAATCGTGTTTATTGCTCTTATATCTATATTTTGTTTATTAAGAAATTCTACAAGCGAATTATACATTAGTTCACTATCTGTATTTCTTCTACAGCCAATTCCTATTACTATATCTTTTGGGATTACTCTTATTATTTTTTCATTAATATAATCATTCTCAAACTCATTATCTGTATTTAAATTTTCAACATCTCTAATACAATTTATTTTATGACTTATTATAACTACTTTTTCTATGTACTTATTTAAGAAACTCTCTTTTAACTCATCAATGTTTTGTATAAACTTAAATCCTCTAGTATCAACTTGATACCATTCATCAACATATAAACCAACACATTTATTGTTAACTAACTTAGAATTCACTTCTTTTACATTTTCTCTAAAGTTATCAATGTATGCACTTAGATTTTTTGCTATCATGTCTAATGAAGCCTTTTGATTTACATCAGTGGCTGTTGTTATTACTGGATTAGCATCGATAAGATTACTTATGTAATGTGTTAATTTATTTGCTCCTCCGATATGCCCACTCAATAAGCTTATTACGTTTTTACCTTTCTCATCTAGTACTAAAATTGCTGGGTCACTAAATTTACTCACTATATATGGCGCTATACTTCGTACAACTATACCTGTAGCCATTATAAATACTATGTAATCAAATTTATTAAATATTTCTCCCACAAAATCGCTCAGTTTCTTTTGAACTATATGTACACAGGTTTCTTGAAGATTTAAATTAATTTCTTTATTTTTTATTTGATATACAACACAATTATCTACTAGAGATTTTATCTTTATAGCTAGATTCTTACCATTTTCTGTGATACAGATTATAGCAATATTACCCTCTATATTCATGTTTAAAATCCTTGTCATATAACTTTGAGTTATTATATTCTTCTCCTAAGAATCTTCCAACCATTATTAAAGCAGTTTTATTTATATTATTTTCTTTAACTTTTATAGCTATGTCACTTAAAGTTCCTTTAACTATTTTTTCATCTGCCCAAGTTGCTTTATATATAACTGCTATAGGAGTATCTTTTGGATATCCACCTTCTAGTAATCTAGACACAACTTTCTCAATTTCTTGAACAGATAAAAATATTACCATAGATGTCTGATGCTTAGCATATGATTGTATTGATTCTTTCTCTGGAACTGGGGTCCTTCCTTCCATTCTCGTTATAATTACACTTTGAGAAATTTCTGGAACTGTATATTCAACACCTAAAGATGAAGCTGCTCCTAAAAAAGAACTTACTCCTGGAGTGCAATCATAATCTATATTCAATTTATTTAAGTCCTCTACTTGCTCTCTAATTGAACCATATATAGAAAAATCACCTGTTTGCAGTCTTACAACAGACTTGTTATTTTCTATACCTTCTCTCATGACATCTATTATCTCTTGTAAATCCATATGTGCACTATTATGTATTTGGCAATCTTCTTTACAATATTCCAAAAGTTCAGGATTAACAAGTGAACCTGCATATATTACTACATCTGCATTACTTAATAATTTGTATCCTTTTAATGTTATTAACTCTTTATCTCCAGGCCCTGCTCCTACAAAATGTACTTTATTCATAATCATTTTCCCCTTTTTCACAAGATATTATATATATAGGATTTAGTGGTTTAAAGTATTCACCTTTTCCTAATTTCTCTAGTTTAGAAACATTTAAGACACTTACATCTATTTCTTTAAATCCATATTTTTTAAGTAATTTTAAGGTTTGATTAAAAGTATCCATTATTATAAAATTAGCTACAAGTCTTCCTCCTATAACTAAATTATTTTTAGACCATTCTATTATTTCTTCTAAATTATTCCCTGTCCCACCAAGAAAAATAGACTCAACTTGGGTATTTAATCCTACATCGATTGGAGCATACCCTTTTATTACTTCTATATTTTTTAAGTTAAACTTTTTTATGTTTTTCTCTATAAGTTCTATAGCAACATCATTTTTCTCTATAGATATAACATTTAGATTAGGATAATTATATGCAGCTTCAATACTTACACTTCCTGTACCAGCACCTATGTCTATAAAGTTTTTAGCCTTTACTAAATTCAACTTACTTATTGATATTGCTCTAACTTCTTCTTTAGTAATTGGAACTTCCCCTGTTATAAATTCACTATTCTTCATCTAAAATCACCACAACATTCATCTCGAAATTGTCCATTCTTATTATCTCTTCTGGTTTTGCTATTGTTATTTTTTCATTTTCATATGATAAATTTTCTCCTACTACAACAATCTTATTTAAATTTCTATCTATTATTTCTTTACTTATTTGTTTTGGACCTATCTTAGAGTCTGTAACCATACATACTTTTTTATGTGATAGTATATAATCAAAATCTGGTACTTTTCCATGACTACTTGTGATATATACATCATTCATATCAACATATATTTTTGAAAATATATATTGTAATGAACTAATTCCAGAAACCATATTTATTATTTTGTTGTCAATATTCTTGGATAGATACCTACCTATACCATATATTAATGGGTCACCAGAAGCTATTACTGATATTTGCTTTTCTTTATTATTATTTATGTACTCTATAATTTCTCTCAAATTAGAATCTAAGATTATTTTTTCTCCTTCGAAGTTTTTTATAGATTCTAGATTCCTCTTACCACCAATTAATACATCAGAAGTGGAAATTAAGTTTTCACCTTTTTTTGTTATATAGTCCAAATTTCCAGGCCCTAGACCTATTATGTTTATCATATAAAGACCTCCACTAATGCATCTGTATTATCCGATTTACCTAACAATGACTTATCCATTGAAAATATCATCACTTCCACATCAATATCATCTGACTCTTCATTTAAGTATTCCTTTACTCTATCTCTACATTTATTACTCAATATATTATACACCTGTTTATACTCACTATTGTTTATTATATCTATAGCTTCTTCAGATGTTAGGCACTGATTTATTTTATTTAAAAATTCGTATTTAGCTCCCATTAAGGCTAGATTTGCCACTAATATCTCACTTCTAGCATCTGCAACTTTACTATGAGTATTAAAGATACCAGCAGATAGTTTTATAAATTTGCCTATATGACCAGCCATTAATATTTTTTTATACCCTATTCTTTGAGCTTCTTTAATCATATAGCCTACAAAATTACTCGTTCTAACTACATACTTAATATCCAAGTTTAGTTTTTCTCTTATAAACTGTTCTCCATGATTTCCTGGAACCAGTATTATTTTATCTAAGCCTTGTTCTTTTTTCATTTGAAGTTCTATGGATAAGGATTTTTTCCATCCTTCATCACTCATAGGTTCAACAATACCTGTTGTACCTATTATAGATATTCCTCCAACTATACCTAATCTTGGATTAAATGTTTTCTTTGCTACCGTTTCTCCTTGTGGAGCAAAGATTGTTATTTTTAAAACTTTATTATCTCCAAGTATAGATTCAAAATTACTTCCTACAAGCTTTCTTATTTCCTCGTTTATCATTTTAAGTGGAGTAGGATTTATAGCTGGCTTACCAACATCTACACTTAGTCCTTTTTTGGTTACTACTCCAATACCAATTCCACCATAAACTCTAATATATTTATAAAGTTCATTTTGACTCTCACTATTAGTACTTACACTATCAATATCACATAAAGTAAGATAATCTTTATCATTATCGTTTTTGGACACAATTTCAGCTCTTGCATAAATATCCATGGTGTGAGTTGCATCTATGTCATCTCCACCATCTTTTTTTATGGAACATTCCACAAATGTATTAGAAATATTTATATTATCAACCTTTAATGATAATGGTATCCCTTTAGGAGTATCTATATTTATAGTATCAATTTTATTTTTTGTTATCAGCATATATACAGCAGCTTTGGATGCACCTGTTGCACATGAGCCTGTAGTATATCCTCTTCGATATTTTTTACCATCTATATATACATATTCTTCCATACATATACCTACATAGTATATAATATAGCATTTACTATTGCTGCTGCTAAATTACTACCACCTTTTCTACCTTTAGAAATTATATATGGTATGTCTGTTTTTTCAACCTCATCTTTTGATTCTTGTGCCCCTACAAAACCTACAGGAACTCCTATAACTGCATCTAAATCTAATTTACCTTCTGATTTCATCTCCATAACTTTATATAAAGCTGTTGGTGCATTTCCTAAAACAAATATCTTTCTGCCATCTTCTTTAGCTGCAATTTCTACTGCTGCCATAGAACGAGTAATCCCTTTCTCTTTAGCTAATTTTGCTGTTTCTTCGTCTGCTACTAAGCATTTATATTTACATCCTAATACTTCTAGCTTTCTTTTATTTATTCCACTAAGAGCCATATTTGTATCAGTATAAATACTAGCATTATTTTTTAATGCATCTATTATACTATCTACTGCTTCTTCTGATATTTTTAATATGTCTAAGTAATCGAAATCAGCAGTAGTATGTATAGCTCTTTTTATTATTTTTTCTTCGATATTATTCTTAAATCTATAATCTGGTCTAATCTCATCTATTATTTCTTGTATTAATTCAAAACTTTTTTCTTCTATTTTCATAGGATTCTTTATGTATTGCATTCTATTTCCCCCTTAATTCCTCCATTTATTATGTTCAATGTATAAATCTTATTATAAACAGAATCTATATTAGATTCACATAATACATCTATTATCTTTTTATCATCCATAAACTTATCAATTAAGATGCCTATTACTGTACCACTGTGAGCAATGTTTACTCCATATGCTCCACATTTTTTTGATATTTTTATTATTTCACTTAGGTACTCTTTTTTCTCTATATTTTCATTTGCTAAACTACTTAAAGTACAAGCCTCTCCAACTAGGGATAAGTTATCACTTTTTAATCCCTCTTCTAGAATAGTAAATGACCTTTTTATGATTTCTCTATTTTCTATTTTTAAGGTATTGTAATCTTTCCTCAGCCTAATTTTCATAGTATCTAACATTTTGTTTGGTTCAAGTATTATAACTTTTGCATTAGTTAGATTCCCTAAATATTTTATAACAGTTCCACTTAAGGGATTAAATATGCTATTTTTATCTATAAATATAGAATCTGTTGGTTCTATTTCTGCTGCTAATTTACAAATCTCTTCACTACTTAAATCTTTATCTATCAATGACAATGTTGCCTTTATAGTAGCTCCTATATCAGCAGTCGAACTTGCCATTCCCTTTCCAACAGGTATGTTACTGTCTATATTCAGAGAAATATTTTTAGTATATTTTTTAGGTAGATTAAACTTTTCAAATACTTTCTCAATTGCTAGTCTTGACTTACGTCTACCTAAGTTTATATCTATTAATTTTTCTTCAATATACACCTTGGAATACATATCTATTGCATATGAGCATAGATATTCTTCATCATCAATTATTCCTTGTACAAACTCTCCACAAGATGCTGGGCACATTCCATAAGATTTCATTCTAATCACCCAATAAACCTTTTATATTTTCTATAAGAATTTTATTATCTTCATGAGATTTTATAGCTACTCTTATAAAACTATCATCTAGTCCTACAAAGTTAGATGCATCTCTAACCAATAAATTTCCTTGCTTAAATAAATCTTTTTTCAATTCTCTAGATGTTTTTTTATAAATTTTTATCAAAATAAAATTAGCATCTGTATCATAGACTTTTATATTTTTTACGTTTCTCAACTCTTGTAACATGTATTTTCTTTCTTTTATGTAATATTCTTTACTCTTTCTAATATACTCTTTATCTTCAAAAATAAAATCAGATAGTATGTCTGCAAAAGAATTTATAGTCCACGGCTCTTTGTATTCATAAATTTTGTCCATAATGTTAGTATTGCTTGTGATACCATATCCTAACCTTAAGCCAGGCATACCAAAAAACTTAGTCACAGCTTTAATTATGAATATGTTTTTGTTTGATTCTATATATTTGACTAAGCTATACTCATTTTCATCTTCAACAAATTCCATAAAAGTTTCATCAACTATTAACATCTTATTATACTGACCTAATAAATAAACAAGTTCCTTTAAGTCTTGAACATTTCCACTAGGATTATTAGGATTACATATAAATAAGCTATCGAATTTTTCAATGTTATTTTTTATTATATCTATATCAAATTTAAAATTATTTTCTGAATCTAACTCTAAATCTATAATATCTAGATTGTTTAACTTAGCACTTCTTCTATATTCTGAAAATGTAGGATTTATTATAGCTAATCTTTTTTTAAGACTCTTCATAAGCAAATAAATCACTTCTGTAGCACCATTTCCAGGTATTATAAAGTTCGGATTTATATCTATATATTTTGATATATTCTCTCTCAAATTTGTATAGTTTATGTCTGGATAATTCCTACACTCCTTTAATCCTTTTAAAATGTATTTTTCTAAATTTGGCAATACATTTGGATTTATATTTGAGCTAAAATCTATTATTTCTTTTGGGTCTTTCCCATACAATTCAGCCATCTCATCCACATTGGCACCATGCCCTAAATCCTTCATCTATGTCCCCCTTAAGTTCGCAAACCATCATTTATATAATTAATTTGATTAAAATCATCCTACACAACACATATAATAGTGTAAATACTAATATGGATACAAACGAAGATGCGTACATAATTTTATTCGTTTTAATTATATCCTCTTTATCTATCTCCCTAAGCTTATCCCCTATTGTTGGCTTATATACTTTTTCCCCAAAATAAACGTTAGTACCACCCAATTGGATTCCTAAAGCACCAGATACTGCACCCTCTGAAAAAGCACAATTTGGACTTTTATGATTCTTTCTATCTCTAATGGATATCTTAAAACAATTTCTATAGTTGTAACGTAAAAAGAAACTCCCAATTGTCATAAGGACAACGGATATTCTAGCTGGTATATAATTGGCTACATCATCAATCTTAGCAGAAGCAAAGCCAATATCTTTATATTTTTCATTTTTATATCCAACAGTTGAATCTAATGTATTTATAGCTTTATACACCATAGCAAGTGGTGCTCCTCCAATAAATGCATAAAACATAGGTGCGATTATACCATCTACAGTATTTTCTGCAACAGTTTCTACAGTTGCTCTTATTATCTCAGACTCACTTAAAGTAGTAGTATCTCTACCTACTATATAAGACAACTGCGTTCTAGATTTCTCTATATCTCCAGTTTTTAATACATTATAAATTTTTAACGCTTCATCTTTCAAACATTTTGTAGCCAGTGTGGTATAAATTATAAAACCATTTACCACAACGCTCAATAATCCACTAAAGCTAAATAACTTCACTATAGCATAGGTTATTAAATACGTTATTCCCACAGTTATAAACCATAATATAAATCCACCAAATTTTAACTGTTTATCACTCTTAAAGACCTTCCTTATTATACCTTGAGTAAAATTTATAAGTTTACCAATAAACCTTACTGGATGAGGAAAAGAATATGGGTCTCCTACAATTAAATCTGCCACATATCCTATATAAATAGATAAAATATTCATTTACTTATTTCCTTTATTCAAAAAATTTTCTATACAATTTAAATTATTATAGAAATGAGTATGAAGATATGTAGCTAAAGTATTTCCTTTACTATAACCGCCATCCCATTCCTCAACTATATTTCCATCTCTTTCTTTTTTCATTGAATATGCACATTTTTCATCACTTTCAAATATTGAATGATGAAACTCATGACCTTTGATAGCCTCTCCTTTTTTAGATAAAAGAGTATTTTCTTTAGCTACACCAATACAATATCCAAATCTTTTTAAAGAAGATGTCATCTTACTAATTCCACTGAATATACCAACCATATTAAATTCTTGTTCTTCTTGATTCAATAGTTTCTCACCTAGGTACATCAGCCCCCCACATTCTGCATAAATTGGTATGTTATTGTTATGTGCCTCTAATATAGAGGCTCTCATTGACTCATTTGCCTCCAATTCTTTTCCAAATATCTCTGGAAATCCCCCTCCAATATAAATATAATCTGAAGTTGGCACTGATGTATCTTCAAGAGGGCTAAAATAGTTTACCTCTAATCCAAGTTCTTCTAAAAGCTCTATATTCTCTCTATAATAAAAATTAAATGCCTTATCATATGCTATAGCTATTGATTTATTCTTAACATGCTTTTTTATTTCATTATTCTCTATTAAAGTTTGAAAATCAAAATCACTCTCAAACTCATCACTTTCTGAAATTTCTATTATCCTATCAATATCTATATAACTTTCAATTTCATCAGCTAAAGTATAAAATTTTTCTCTTAAAGATTTCATCTCCACACTAGGAACCAATCCTAAATGTCTAGATTCTAAAGAAAACTTATTATTTGGAGGAAAATATCCCAATACTTCAATATTACAATATTTCTCTATAGAACTTTTAATTATTTGATAATGGCTATTGGTCTTAACATTATTTACTATGATACCTTTTATATTTACATCTTTGTCTAATTCCTTATATCCAAGTACCATAGCAGCACTAGATGCAGCCATAGATTTTCCATTTATAACTAATATAACAGGTGATTTTAACACCTTTGAAGTATGTGAGCTTGTACAGTTATCTAAATCTATTCCAAAACCATCATATAGCCCCATAACACCTTCTATTACTGAAATATCTGCATCTTTTGATGATTTATTCACTATATACTTTATTTTTTCATCATCTAACATATAAGAATCTAGATTTCTGGAATGTCTTCCAGTTATAAAAGTGTGATATGAAGGGTCTATATAGTCTGGCCCTACTTTATATGGCTGTACTTTCATATTCCTCTTGACTAAGGCTTGCATTATTCCTAATGAAATTGTTGTCTTGCCTACTCCACTACTGGTACCTGCAATTAAGATTTTTTTCATAATACACCTCCTACCTAAATTATAAATACAGAATCATTACTATTTCATAATCTCATATATTTTCTCTATATCTAAATGCTCTCTTAAAAAATCAGCCAATTTATCATATTCTTTATCTTTAAATTCACCAAAAGAATTTACCTTGCTTTCTAATTCTTGTAGACCTTTTTTCTTTCTTATATTATTTAAAATTTTCCTTGTGAAACTTATTTCATCAAAGATTCCATGAATATAAGTTCCAATTACAGTACCATCTTTATTTATGCTTCCTTCAGTATAATTCACTTCTTCATCCAGTTTTTTTGTTATCAAATCTAAGCTTCTTATACCATCACCTCGATTTGTAATACCCATATGGATTTCATAACCTTTTACTTTTATACCTTTAAGGTCATTCATATATTCACCATTACATTCAACAATAGTAGCTTCTACTTGTGTGGTAGTTTTTTCTTTCTCAAATATTGTTTCTGTATCTAAGAGACCTATACCATCAACTTCTTCAATTTCACTTTCAACATGATAAGGGTCTCTTAATTTCTTACCTAGCATTTGATACCCACCACATATACCAAATATCAATTTACCCTGACCATGCAAATTTCTAATTTGTGACTCAAGACCACTTTCTCTTATATACATTAAATCATTTATAGTACTTTTAGTTCCTGGTATTATTACCATATCTGGATTTCCTAAAGATTCTCCAAAATCTACATACCTGATGCTTACATCTTCTTGTGTCTCAAATATATTGAAATCTGTAAAATTTGACATGTGTGGAGTTCTAATTATTTCTATGTGTATATCACCTTTATTCATTTTTTTCTTAAATCTAGTAGTCACACTATCCTCATCTTCTATTTTTATATCTGTATAAGGAACTACTCCTATAACAGGTACTTTTATAATGTCTTCTAGCATCTTTACTCCATCTTGTAAAAGCTCTTTTTTTCCTCTAAATTTATTAATTATTACACCTTTTACTCTTTTTTTCTCATCTTCATTTAATAAAAGCATTGTTCCTACTAATGATGCAAATACTCCTCCTCTATCAATATCTCCAACTATTATTACAGGTGCATCTGCTATTTCTGCCATACCCATATTAGATATATCTCTATCTTTTAAATTTATCTCTGCATTACTACCAGCACCTTCCATAACTACAATATCATAAGTTGAATTCAAGCTATCAAAGGTATCTTTCAATATATCTACCAATTCTAGTTTGTAATCATGATATTGGGAAGAAGGCATTTCCCCTATAACTTTACCTCTTACAATAACTTGACTTTTATTATTTCCAGAAGGTTTTAATAGAACTGGATTCATATCAGCTATAGGCTCTATTTTTGCTGCTTCAGCTTGAAATACTTGTGCTCTTCCCATTTCTAATCCTTCTTTAGTTATAAAGGAATTTAAAGCCATATTTTGAGACTTAAAAGGAGCAACAGTATAACCATCTTGTTTAAATATTCTACACAAACCTGCTACTAAGATACTTTTACCTACGTTTGATGCTGTTCCTTGTAGCATTATTTTTTTCCCCACTTTCTAACCCCTCCTTGCTAAAATTTACTAAAATGCCAATAAAAAAAGTCCTATTGCTTCTAAAGATAGGACTTTTATACGTATTAATTAAAAATCTTTCACCCCGAAGACCTCTTGTTTTAAATTAAATTAGGCAGGTATCCTGGCTTAACTTCATCCTACTTCTATAACCTTCCCATCAAATTGACAGTGGTATTTATAGTTTCGTTGGTTTCACAGTAGCGGGGGCTGCAAAGGCATCTAACCTTTTTCCCTTTTAACATATAATTAAGAACCTAATTTTAATCTAATATTCTATTTTCATTAATATTTTTACAGACATATATTGTAATACTTAATTTTAATTAAATTATATAAAGTCTGTAAAATTCATTTTATCTACTACAGTAAATCCACTATTAATTTCTAAAACTGTAATAGATGCATTATCAATTTTAAAGTTCCAATGATATTTATAACCACCAGAAATCAAATGTGTTATTATATTTCTTATTGTTCCTGCATGAGAACATATAAGTATTGTTTTTATATCTGAATGACTATCATTTTCTAAAAGTATATTATCAATTTCTTTTGCCACTCTTTTATAAGAGTCTATGAGACTTTCTCCATTTGGATATCTATAGTTGTTACCTTCTTCTATCATCTTTTCGAACTCTTTGGGATATTTGACTTTAATTTCTTCAAAAGTTATTCCTTCAAAGTCTCCAAAACTAATTTCTCTTAAAGCTTCTTTTTCTTCTATTTCTATTAATTTTAACCTTGATATCTTTTCTATTGTATCCTTTGTACGTGAAGATGGTGTCGTGTAAATTCGGTCTATATTTTCATTACTTAGGTATTCAGTAATTTTATTTATTTGAATTTTTCCTTCTTCACTGATACAACTATTTATGTGACCTGATAATCTTCCTTTTTCATTATCATTTGTCAATGCATGTCTTATTAGTATTAATCTTATCACATTATCACCACTTTTTAGTTTTAAAAAAACATAAAAATTAACAAATATATATAAATCAAATATACAAGCTCTGAAAGTTCTATTCCACAACCTAATATATCACCTGTTACTCCATCAATCTTTTTATAAATGTGTTTTTTGAATAATATTATAAATATAAAAATTACTATAGCTGAACCTAATATTTTAATCAACACTATATTAGGTAATAAGAATATAAATTTAGTAATAAGAATAACTATTAATGATGTATATACTATAGCTGTTATTAACATATTTGTAGTCAGTTTACCTATAAATAAATTTCCCATTCCTTTTTCTCTTGGTGTCACAGTTTTATATGTCAATAACATTACTCCTAATCTTGCAATCATTGGCATAAATATTATAACCCATAATGAATTATTACTTATTATATTGTATATGAATCCAACCTTTAATAAAAGCACAAACATAATTGCTAAAAGTGAATTTGTACCTAACCTTGAATCTTTCATTATTTCAAGCATTTTTTCTTTATCTCTATAGCTATATATTGCATCAAATGTATCTCCTAATCCGTCTATATGAAGACCTCCAGTAATTAATACCCCAGCTAGAGTTATTATTATAGAAGCTATAAATGGTTCAAATAAAAGCATAGAAATCCATCCTATTAAATAAGATAATACACCAATAACAAAACCTACAAGTGGAAAATACACTATTGATTTATAAAATTCATCATCAAATCCTACATTTAATTTTATAGGTATCCTTGTTAAAAACTGTAGTATTAAAATAAATCTTTTCATAGTCACATACTACTCCTTTATTTTCATAGGTATGCCACTAACTACAAAATAAACTTCATTACTTTTTGATGCTATGTATTGATTTATGCGACCTACAATATCAGCATATATCCTACTAAGTTTATTCCCAGGAACAATTCCCATACCTAATTCATTTGTAACAAATACAAAGTATAGATTTGTTTTTTCTATTTCTTCAATAAGTCTTATAACTTGTTCTTTTATATATTCTTCCAATTTGTTTATCTCTTCTTGAGTAGACTCTTCTATATTTAGATTGTGTTTAAACATTAGATTATTTACTAATAAGGTTACACAGTCTAGTATAACAGTTTCATGTTCTTTGTATAGCTGTCTAATTATGGAATATATATCTTCATATATTTCATATGTATCCCAATTTCTAGGTCTATTTTCTTGATGCTTTTTTACCCTATCTTTCATTTCATCATCAAACGGAATAGAAGTTGCTATATAAGCTGTTTTATTATTCCTATTTAAACATAGCTTTTCTGCAAAGTTACTCTTCCCTGACCTAGCTCCTCCTGTTACCAGAACAATTTCACTCATCAAAACACTCCTACAAATTAAATTTTTATGCCTTATCTCCCCATGTCAATTTCATCAAAAGTTGCCATATTCTTATAAGTATAATTTGAAGCTTCTATTATGTTAAATGCTAAAGCAGCTCCACTTCCTTCACCCAACCTCATATCCATATTTAGTAAAGGGTCTAATTTCAATATATCTAAGGCTCTCTTAGTTCCTGATTCTGCTGACAGATGAGATGCTATCATATATTCTCTAGTTTTTGGATTTATCTTATAAGCAATTAGTGCTGCTGCATAAGAAATAAATCCATCGATTACTACTGGAATTCTATTAGCACTACATCCTAATATTACACCTGCCATTGAACCTATTTCAAATCCACCCACTTTAGATAAAATATCTACTCCATCAGTTGGATTTGGATTATTAATTTCAATAGCTCTTCTGATTACTTCAGCCTTATGTTTTAGTCTCTCTTTTTTAAGACCTGCACCTATACCAGTAACTTCTAATGGGTCACAGCCTGAAATTACAGATATTATTGCTGTACTTGGAGTAGTATTTGCTATCCCCATCTCTCCAATACCAATAACCTTGTAATCTTTTTCTATACACTGTTCTGCTATTTCAATTCCTATCTCTAAGCATCTAATAGCTTCTTGTTTACTCATAGCTGGCCCTTTGGCCATGTTTGATGTTCCTTTTCTAATCTTATAATCCAATACTCCCTCTAGTTTTTCATCACAGTTTATTCCTACATCTACAGCTACAACATCTGCCCCTACAAATTTACTTATTACTCCAACTCCACATAATCCTTTCGAAAAATTTGGAAATTGTAGTTTTGTTATATTTTGAGGGTCAGGTGCTACACCTTCTTCATATACACCATGGTCTCCTGCAAAAGCTATTATAACTTTTTTACTTGTATCAAAATTTTCATTACCAAATATCCCTGATAATTGCATACAAATATCTTCTATTTTGCCTAAGCTTCCAGTTGGATGTATAAGCCTGTCCAATCTCTGCTTTGTTTTTTCAATAGAAGAATTATCTAAAGAATATATATTTTTTGATATACTTTCTAATAAACTCATTTTCTATCCTCCCAACATTTTTTTATTTTTTAAATTATCTTTTTAGATAAAAAATACTCTTATTTTCTAAAAATTTCAACTTTTTATTTTTATTTTTACATATATACAAAAATTATTCTACATTTTATCTCTATTTCCTTTATTTTCCATTATGAATTTGCATACAATCGCATGCTTTTTGTAAAAATATATTTAAAAGAACTTTAAGGAGATGATATTGTGGATGATTTTTCTAAATTAAAAAATTTATATGAAGATGGATATAGATGTATTTATCATGATTGTGTAGATAATAATTACACTATATATCTTAAGAATTTTTATACGGAAGGTTCAGAAACTATCGAGTTAAGTAGCGAATCAGATTTCTCGCAATTCAAAGATTATATAGATGGACTGAGAATGTCTTAAATATTATGAAACCCATTAAAATAGGGAGTTTAACAACTCCCTATTTTGAAGTCACAATTTTTTTTATAAGCTTTAAAAGTTCGTCTCTGTTTACTTCTCTTTCATTTTTTCTGTCCTTATACTCTTGAAAGTTAACAACTTTTGTATTTGGTTTTTCCATAAACTCACTTCCCATTTAACATTATTAACTTATCTTAATATATTTTATTCTATACAATTTATCTATTTCCTTCTATTTATAATACAAAATTTCTTAAATAATCCCAAATTTTCAAAACAAAATTTTCAAAATATACTAAAATCTACCTTTCAAATATAATATCAAATAAAATTTAATAATCCTTATACTTTATAGTATAATATACTCATAAAATATAATAAAGGAGATTTTAAATGAATATATTACAAAATGAAAAGTTAATTATAGAATCAAACAATTCTGGTGCTGAACTCACTAAAATATTTTCTAAAAGATATAATAAAGACATTCTTTGGAATGGTAATAAAAAATATTGGGGTAGACAATCACCTATATTATTTCCTATAGTAGGTAAACTTGTTGATAATGAAACTATAATAGAAGAAAATCTATATAGCATGACTCAGCATGGATTTGCCAGAGATATGGAATTTGAGATTATAGATAAAGGAGATACATTCATATCTTATAAATTAACAGACAATGAATCTACTTTAGAAAAGTATCCATATTCTTTTGAGCTAATCATAAATTATACATTAAAAGATAATAGTATAAATATAGAGTGGATTGTAAAAAATACTGACTCTAAAGATATATTCTTTTCTATAGGCGGACATCCTGCATTTAATCTTCCTCTTTTTGAGCAAAATGATTTTTCTAAATATCATCTTGAATTTAAAAAAAGAAGTGATGTAGAAAAAATCAATTTAAATACTTCTTTTATAGATGATATAACATTTATCGGAGATTTAAAAAACTTACAGTTAAGTCCAGAATTATTCAAGAATGATGCCTTAATATACACTAATATAGATGAAGTGTCTATATGTAATAATGATGGTGGCAAATATATAACTCTATCTATGCAAGATTTTCCTCTAGTTGGTATTTGGACTCCTTATTATAGTGAAACTAATTCTACTGCTCCATTTTTATGTATAGAACCTTGGTATGGTCTTGCTGATAGTATACATTCTAATAAAATTTATAAAGATAAGAAATTCATTAATAAACTTGGTAAAGGAAAAATTTTTACTGCTTCTTACAATATAAATATACATTAAATAAAAGTCAGTTAAAAAATTGTATCTTTAGATTCTAACTTTTGCAAAATATTATGCAAATTAATATGAAAAGTTTTTATATAAAAATAAAGAGTGGATATTTTCAATTATCCACTCTTTCATAGTACACTTTATTTTATAGTATAAGTCTACAAAAATTAAATCCTATTTATCAATCTGTTCTCTAAGCCACTTAGTTGCTACATCCAGTTGCTTATTTTCATCTTTTTCTTCAATTGTAGGCTTTATTCCTTTTTCATTGATATAATCTCCATTAGGTGTAAAATATTGAGCAGTAGTTAGTTTGTACCCTGTTCCATCTTTTAATCTTACAACTGATTGTACCAACCCTTTACCAAAGGTTGTAGTACCTACAGAAATACCTTCTTTATTATCAACGATTGCAGCTGTTAATATTTCAGCAGCAGAAGCACTTTCTCCATTAGTTAAGACTACTATTGGAAGTCCTAATTTTTCTTTATCAGATTTCAAGTACTCAGTGTTTCCTTTATTATCTTTTGTATATACTATAGTTCCTTCTCCAATTAGCTCATCAGCAACTTCTTTACATATATCTAGCATTCCACCAGGATTATTTCTAAGGTCTATTACTAATCCCTTAATATTTTTTGTTTTTAATTCTTTTAAAGCTTTGTCAAAGTCAGTATATGTACTTGATATAAATTGAGTGATTTCTATATATCCTAAATCATTATCAATTACTTTACTTTCTATACTTTTCTCAACTATTTGTTCTGTCTTTACTTTAAAGTTTAGATGTTTGTCTTCTCTTAATATAGTCAATTCGACTATTTTTCCTTTTTTACCTTTCATCATACGCACAGCTTCATCTGAATTCTTATATGACACAGATTTTCCATTTACTTTTACTAATTTATCCCCTGCTTTTACACCTGCTTTTTCTGCTGGAGAATCTTTCATAGGAACTACCACTAGACCTCCATCTTTTGATGCACCTATATACATACCTACACCAACATAGGAGCCTTCACTATCATTTATTAAGTCTTCCATTTCATCTTTAGTGTAATAACCAGAGTACTTATCATTAGTACCTAAGAACAAACCTTTTGATGCTCCATCTACTAAGTCAGCATCAGATACTTTTTTATAAAAATCTTGTTTTATAATAGTTTCTAATCCTAACAACTTATCATATTTTTTATAGTCCTCATAGAGTTCCTTCGATATTACAACCTTATTCCCCAATGTTAACTGAAAGGCTGATGTAGTCATCGCCGTTATAATTACTAAAATCACCCCTAAAAAAATAGCTTTCTTCTTTGAAATCACAAGATACATCTCCTTTTACATAAACTATTATTATTATATGACTAGCTGTTATTTTTATTACATTTACCCAAATATATTGCTTTATTATAATAAACTATACTAAAATTTATATTAAATACAATTGCTTTACACATTATAACACATTAAGGGAGGAATATTTTATGAAAAAAGAATTTAGGAAAAAAGTTATTGAATCCAGAAAAAGTAAGAGTGCAGATTTTGTATTTAATAATTCAAATTTAATAACAGAAAGATTACTTCAAATGAAAGATATAAGAAATGCAACCAATATAATGCTTTATCTAGACTTCAATAACGAAGTTCAAACAGATAATTTAATTCAAAAACTTTTATCCCTAAAGAAAATAGTCTCAAGCCCTATTACAATAAAAGAAAATCATACATTAATCCCTACTCAAATAACAGACTTAAAAGAAGGATTGAAAATTGGAACATATGGAATAAGAGAACCTAAAGAAAAATCACCTACAATCGATATCAAGGCCTTAGATGTTGTAATTGTACCAGCTGTAGCATATGATATAAATTGCTATAGACTAGGATATGGTGGAGGATTTTATGATAGGTTTTTAGAAAACTTAAGAAAAGATGCTATAACTATAGGAATAGCATTTGATTTCCAAATATTCAATTCTATCCCAAAAGAAACTCATGATACACAATTAAATTATATAGTTACTGAAACTAGAATTATCACACCAGACAATTAGAATAGCAAATATTGTTAATATCACATCTTAAGTCATGGCTTTTAAAATAATAATAAACACATATCATTTACTTATAATAAAAACCATGACTTTATTATATAAACTACTTAGTTATTTAGTTATAAAACATATTTTTATTTAGTTGAGTTTAATTCTATTCTATCTGGAAGCTCACTCATATTTGTTTCAACAACTATGTACGGATAAGAGTCCTCCTTATCTTTATACTTTATCTTGACTCTTAAAACATCTTTTCCTTCTTCACTTACACTTTCTATTTTGTTCATTTCTATACCATATTTATTATTTCCTCTAGTTACTATGATGTATATTTTGTTATCAATTTTAGCTGCCAAAGCTCTTTCTTCATTTGTATACTTATCCATGACATCAAGTATTTTTTCTGGTATTGAATTTCTTTGTAATATCGTATAATCTACAGGCTTAGATTTCTCTACAAACATACTCGGTATGAATATAAATCCCCCTATAACGAATACAAGAGCTATAACTCCATAAATTATACCTTTAATATTAAATTTTACATTCAATCTTATCACTCCTCCCATCTATTCTAAATATATGATTTACAACCTTATCTTAGACTCTAAATTATTGATTATAATTCGTTTAATCATAATTACAAATATATGTAACACAATTAAAAAACATATTTTCGACATTTTATAATAAATAAAACATAAAATAAAAAGAGCTATATTAAAACAATTTAATTGTTTTAATATAGCTCTTTGATTTTCAATCTTAAAATGTTTATTTATCACTAACGCCTTCTTGATATCCAGATGTCTTTGTAATCTGTCTATAAAGAACACAGACCAGTATTATGACGCCCATATATCCAGTGTATGGATATAAAATACCAACCAGCTTATCAAATGGTAAGAAACCACCTATAAGACCTAATATAGCTGTTATTAATGTTATTATTTTAAACTTAGGATGATTATCATCAACAAATCTATTAGTTACTGACCATAATAGAGGTACAGCTGTTGTATATATACCTAATATAAGAATTATTGAGAATAAAACTCCAACTATTGGTGAAATCTTATCAGCTAAGAATAATGAAGGTATTGCTTTTGAATATAGATTTCCTATATCAGAAAGAATAGCTAAGTGCATCATTATAGCTGCTGCCATAAGTGCTACCCCACCTAATATACCACCACAAACAGCTTCTTTTTTATTAGCAGCACTTGCTCCTAATCCTGTTAAGAATGCCATGACAACGATTGTATTATAAGTAGTGTATATTACACCAGATAGGTATGCGTTTGGAACTGGTTTAGTTATCTCTACAGTTCTAAGAACTTCTGCCGCTTGACCTATATTACCTATATTATTAGCTAAACTTATACCACCAACTAAAAGTGTAAAGATTATTATTATAGGTCCTATTCCACCTAGTATCTTTGATAATTTATCAAGACCTAGTGAAACAGTTAATAATGCTACTACTGCCATACCAACTCTACCTACAAATGGATTTAATCCATAGTACTCAGTTAAAGTTGCTCCTGCTCCTGAAATCATTACTACGAAAACACCAAATAAGAATAATGGTCCAAACCACTCAAAGAATATTCCTAAATACTTACCACAATAAACACGATAAATTTTGATAGGTTCTTTAAGTTGAAGTTCTTTACCTTTTGACATAACTGAAGCACCCATCCATGAGAATAATACCATTGAAATTATCCCACCAATAACTCCTGCGAAACCATAAAAAGTGAAAAATTGCATTATTTCCTGTCCTGTTGCAAATCCAGAACCAATTACTGTTGCTACATAAGCTCCTGCGAAACTTATGACTGTTTTAACGTTTACCTTTTCTGACATATCTCAGTTACCTCCCCACGTGAAATTTTTCATCTGCTTAAACAATTCGATAAACTACCTATAATTTCCTTTAACATAAAATACATGATAACTGTTTTAGAGCTTTTTAGTATAATAACTTAAAACTTATAATATATCTTTTATACAGTATACCTCCCTCCATAAGATTTATTAAATTCTTTTTGTCTAAGTAGCTTTTATATATAAAATTAATTTCCCTATAAACTATATATTAGTCATATTTTTCTGAATAGTCAATATATATTTGAATATTTTCTCTATTTTTGTAAAAATTTGAATATTTTATTACATTTTTGATATATTGATATCATGTATAAAAAAGAGAGATATAAATTAATACAGACCTTTATATCTCTCCTTCAAATATACTATATTATTAACAAATATGAATAATTTATATGTCTTAAATTCTTTTTGCAAGAATGGCTTCTTTGACAGCTTTTATTATATCATCACAAGTTAATTCATATTTTTTTAACAATTCATTTGGAGCACCAGATTCTCCAAATGAATCTTTAACTCCAACTTTTTTTACTATAGTTGGATAAGACTCTCCAACTACTTCACTTACAGCAGAACCTAACCCTCCAATTATACTGTGTTCCTCTACAGTTACTATGGCATTTGTTTCTTTTGCTGTTTTTAATATTAAATCCTTATCTATAGGTTTTATTGTAGACATATTTATGACCCTAGCACTTATACCTTCTTCTTGCAACTTTTCTTGTGCCAGTATAGCCTCATTTACCATAATTCCACAAGCTATAATAGACACATCATTTCCATCTCTTAAAACTGTACCTTTTCCTATTTCAAACTCATAGTTTTCATCAAATAAAATTGGTACTGAGCTTCTTCCTAATCTAACATAAACAGGACCATTATACTTAGCTACTTCAAAAATCATTTTTTCTGTTTCAACACCATCAGCTGGAACAAGAACTGTCATATTTGGTATAGCTCTCATTATAGCAATATCCTCTACACTTTCATGAGATGCTCCATCTTCTCCAACAGTAAGACCTGCATGAGTAGCACAAATTTTTACATTTAGTTTTGGATAGCAAACTGAATTTCTTATAATCTCAAAAGCTCTTCCTGTAGCAAACATAGCAAAAGTACTTGCAAAAGGTATTTTGCCAGCAGTTGATAATCCACAAGCAGCACCTATTAGGTTTTGTTCTGCTATACCCATATTAAAAAATCTATCTGGAAATGATTTATAGAAGTCGTGTGTCTTTGTAGATTTTGATAAGTCTGCATCTAACACAACAACATTGTCATTTATTTGACCTAGCTTTACTAATGCTTTACCATATGCCTCTCTCGTCGCCATTTTACTCATTGTCAGCACCTCCTAGTTCAAGCAAGGCTTTTTCTAACTCTTCATCACTTGGAGCTGTTCCGTGCCATCCTGCTTGATTTTCCATAAAAGATATTCCTTTGCCTTTTATAGTTTTTGCAATTATCATTGTAGGTTTTTTAACTGTTGATTTAGCTATGTCAAGAGCAGCAAATATTTGGTCAAAATCATGTCCATCTATTTCAATTACATTCCATCCAAAAGCTTTAAATTTATCAACTATTGAACCTAAATTCATTACACTTTCTGTATCTCCGTCTATTTGAAGCCCATTATTATCTAAAAAAGCAATTAAATTATCAAGCTTATAGTGTGCAGCACTCATAGCAGCTTCCCAAACAATACCCTCTTGAACTTCTCCATCACCAAGTAAAGTATATACGTTCCATGGTGCATTATCAAGTTTTGATGCCATCGCCATACCACACGCAACTGAAAAACCTTGCCCTAGAGAACCTGTAGATATCTCTATACCAGGCGTACCTTTCATATCTGGATGACCTTGTAACATTCTTCCAATTTTCCTTAGACCATCAAGTTCTTCCTTATCAAAATAGCCTTTTTCAGCCAATGTAGCATATAATGCTGGTGCAGCATGTCCTTTTGATAATACAAATCTATCTCTATCCTCCATTTTAGGATTTGAATAATCCACATTCATTTCATCAAAGTATAACGCAGTAAGTATTTCAACTACTGATAATGACCCTCCTGGATGTCCAGATTTGGCTCTATGTATCATGGAAACTATATCTCTTCTTATGATACGCGCAATCTCATTTAATCCTTTATGGTCTCTCATGCAATTACCTCCCTTGAGTTCGTAATTTTATATCAATTCCATATTATTATATCACTTTTATGCTATTTTTTTGCGTTATTTTTGATTTTCTTAATACACGCTACCAAAATTAAATACTAAAAGATATTTCCAAAGAAAAAAGGGATTGTCTAATAAAAGACAAACCCCTCTTTAAAAAGTAAACAATCCTAGACTTATTTGAAGTCCATCGTCTACTTTTATCATCATATTTTCATCTAGACAACCAATTTTCTCCCTCAGTCTCTTTTTATCAATAGTTCTAATTTGCTCTAAAAGAATTACTGAGTCTTTATTAAGCCCATATTCATTGGAACTTATCTCTACATGAGTAGGTAGTTTGGCTTTATTAATCTGAGATGTTATAGCTGATACTATAACTGTAGGACTATATTTATTACCTACATCATTTTGTATTATCAGAACAGGTCTAACGCCTCCCTGCTCTGAGCCAACAACTGGACTTAAATCAGCGTAATATAAATCACCACGCTTTATTTCACAATTAGTACTCACCTTGGGCAATCTTCCCTTCATTTTTATCATCAGAAGATACTTCTTCAACTGTCATACCTAACTCAGCCAATGACAGATTAATTTGACCCATTTCTCTATAACCCGTTTTCATAGATTCTTTAATATGAATTCTCTTTTTCTGAGTTATATAGAACTGAAAAGCAGCTTTTGCAAAATCTTCTCTGTTACTGTTCTCCATCTGAACTATACTATCAACTTCAGAAATCAGAGAGTCTGGTAAAGTAACTTCTATTTTTTCTTTACTTTTATCGTACACAAAATCGCCTCCCAGATTATAATATCATGGTTTTATTTTAGCAAATAACTGTTTATTTGTACAAGCTCATTATTTTCCATATAAACACGGTCAACTCTTCTTGATATCATACATAACACTTCATAGTTTATAGTTCCTAAGTCTTGGGCTATACGTTCAGCTGTAACTTCACCTTCTCCAAATAGTATAACCTCATCTCCAACTTTTATGTCTATATCTTTGTCAATTCTAACCATTATTTGATCCATACAAATTCTACCAACTACATCAAACACTTCTCCTTTAATAAGAACCTTTGGATTTTTTTGAATTCTAGTAAATCCATCTGCATATCCTATTGGAACTGTAGCGATTGTTTCTTTACCAGTAGTTGTATACTTTAGTCCATAACTTATTCCTACACCTGGTTCAACTTGTTTTATATGTCCGATTTTTGATTTTAATTTCATTGCTGGTCTTAATTCTAATCTTTCTTTAAATACATCCTCAGATGGATAATGACCATATAATATTATTCCTGCTCTTACCATATTTAATCTTAAATCAGGGCAATCCATAATAGCTGCACTGTTTGATACATGTTTTATAGCTATTTTTACACCAGCTTCGTCCAACTTATCAGACATAAATTTATAATTATTAGCTTGTTTATAAGTGTACTCTTTACTTACTTCATCAGCTGTAGCGAAATGAGTAAACATACCTTCTAAATTTATATATTCTAATTTATTTAATTTTATTATTTCCTGTACTGACTCTTCATTAGGTTGGAAACCTATTCTAGTCATTCCTGAGTCTATTTTAATGTGAACACAGGCTTTTTCTCCTAAAGATTTTGCAACCTCGTTTATCTTTTGTGCTGTTTCTAAAGAATAAACTGTCATAGTTATTTTATTTTTTATAGAATCTTCGAAAGCTTCGTCTGGAGTATATCCTAAGTTCAAAATAGGAAGTGTTATGCCATTTTGTCTAAGTTCGATTCCTTCAGCAGTTCTTGCTACTGCTAAATAATCTACTTTTTCTTTTTCTAGCAATTTTGCAACTTCTACTGCACCATGTCCATATGCATCAGCTTTTATTACTCCACAAACCTTAATATCTTCTTCTAATAAATTTTTAATATTATTTAAGTTAAATCTTAAGTTATCTAGATTTATCTCTGCCCATGTAGGCACTGTTATTTTTTGCATTTCTTTAGTCCCCCTTAGTTTCTGTATTCAAAATCATTGTATTTTACTGTAAATCTCGGCACGCCTTCTTTATCTAATACTTCCATTTTTTCAGGGTTCTTTGTGTCAGCATTTACATATAATACTTGCTTATTAAAATATTTATTATCCCCAGGAATAAAAGTTTCTAGAACCAAATGTCCTTTGGATAACTTTATTTTCATCTCTTCGTTTTGAAGATAGTTTTTTATAAAGTCTCCTATAAAAAGATATTGATTGTTCTTTCCTGTATTAGGCAATTCCACTATATCACTGATATTTGGATTTTTAACTAATATTTTATCACCTTGATACTCTATACTCTTCCCTTTTAAATGTTTTGGGGAAATTACTTCTAATTTATAGTTATCAGTTTTTTTATAAGTATGAATTAAAACATAATTGTGTGGGCTTTTATTTCCAAATACTTCTACTTCAGCTTTACAACTGTAAGAATTCATATCAGAAATCTGCTTTTGAAAGTCTTTGTATACTTCTTCTTTAGTGGACTGTCGCTTTTGGCATCCTATTACAATTATAACCAGTGCCAAAAACATAATACATACCATGGTCCACTTTTTTCTCACATCACACCTCCTACTCTAGTTTATTCATTGTATAAAGCTTTTATTATATCATATCTACAAATTATACCTTTAAGTTTATTGTCATCATCTACCACAGGAACTCTGTTTATTGATTTTTTAATCATTACATTAGCTACATCATCAAACTTATCATCTTCATGAACCTTTATTATATCTTTAGACATAAGTTCTCCAACCTTATAAGCAGCCACCTGTTTTATATCTTTTTCTACTTTTTTTAAATCATCTAAGAAAATCAATCCTTGTAATAGATTTATATAGAGAGGTGCTTCTATATATTTTTCTTTTTTAAGAATATCTGTTTCAGAAATCACTCCAACCACTCTGTTTTCTGAATCTACAACTGGCAGACCTCCTATTTTTTCTGCAATTAGCATATTAGCTACATCTGCTATACTATCATCTTGTTTTGCTACTATTACATCTGTTGTCATTATTTCTTTTGCTGTTTTATCCATCATAATGTAATCACTCCTTAGTCCTTAATTATGGTTATTGCATTTGCTATAGCATAATCTTTTGAATGTGATATTGAAACTTTTATTTCTAAAACATTATAATCTATGCACATTTTTGCGAGATTATTATAAGTTTTTACTATTGGTTTTCCCATTTCATTTCTGAGAACTTCTATGTCTTTAAAGTTAAATACTCTAATTCCTGTACCCATAGATTTACTTATAGCTTCTTTAGCTGCGAAATTACCTGCTATACTTTCTGCTTTAAAATTCTTAGAATTAAAATATTCAATTTCTTTATCAGTAAATATTTTTTCCAAAAACCTGTTATTTTTTTCTACAGCTTTTCTTATTCTGTCAATTTCAATTATGTCTACACCAATATCAAATATATTCATTGTTCCTCCAGAAAATTTATAATGCTTCTTTAAATATTAATAATGAATTTATAAATTTACTATTGATAATACATATTATTATTTAGTTTATGTTACTTATCTTAATTT
>NZ_JBJOCA010000039.1:0-32863 GCF_045898275.1 Clostridioides sp. GD02404 | reverse complement strand
AAATAAAAACTCCCACCCTCTATTAAAAGCTAGAGGATGGGAGTCTAATCATATTGTACTCACCTCACTAACTGAGCACTATTTGTCTAATAACTATACTTATATTTCTTCTAATCATTAATTTTTTTCTGAATTTTCTCTTTATTATACATAATATGATATATTTTAACTATTGATTTGTCAATGAAATTATTTTATTTTCTACAGCAGTTACAATTAGGTTTATGACACTTATGGCAACAATCGTCATTATTTCCTTTTCTTCTAGCTTCACATTCCATACCTTTATCAAATAATCTAGCTGCTTCTGCTAAATATTCTATTCCTCTATAATTGAACTCTGAATATTCATCCCAGTATTTTTCTGCTTGTTCCCATAATTTTCTAGCTTCACATTCATATGCTAATGCTTCTTTTTTTCTTTCTGCAGATTCACGGAATGCTTCTCTAGCTTCTCTTTCTCTTATTTCAGCTTCTTTTCTAAATCTTTCACAGTTTCTAGGTCTATTTTCTTCTTGATTTGAACATCCACAGTTTGAACCTCTTCTTTCTCTATCTTCATCGTATGCTGCTCTTTCATATTCTTCTCCATCATTTTGGAACCATTTAGCTGTAGCTTCTCCTCTTTCATACCAATCTTCTGGATAACCACCATTTGCATATTTTTTATTTTCCATATAACATATCTCTCCTTTTAATTTTAATTTTTTATGAGATGTTTTGTTTTATCTCATAGTATATAGTATTAAAATTATCAAAATATGTTACATATAAACTTATTTTTTTCCTTTTTTAACTTATTTTCAACATTTTATTCATTTTTTCGCAATATCCCTTATCTTTTATTAGACATAAACTGTTATTTATTTCATACTCAGAATCAGCATAAACCATGATAGCAAGCTCATCATCATCATTTAAAACATCATAATTTACTAAGCAATTCTCAACTATATTCAATATTTCATCTTTATTACATTTTTTAAATCTAAGAAGTGCTCCACATTTTTCTCTAACTATCTTATTAACCTGTATTTTATCTTTAGTAAAAGAGTCTATACTTGAAACTCTATTATCTATTATATCAATCACATCTGAATAAACTGCACTTCCTGTTGCTAGACTTCCAGCTCCCTTACCTACAAAAGAAACTTCTCCTACTGAATCGCCATTTACTATAACAGCATTAAATTCATTGTCTATTCTAGCAAGTATATTATCTTTTTCTACTAGGACAGGTCTAACAAAAGCACTTACTTTATCATTTTCATACTTACTTTGACCAATTAATTTTATCTTACAATTTAATTTTTTTGCATATTCAATATCTTTTTCATCTATATCTGTAATTCCCTCTAAATATACATCTTTCCAATACACTCTATTATCATAAGCTAGAGTTGATAATATTGATAGTTTTCTAGCAGCATCATATCCTAATACATCTGACTCTGGATTGGCTTCAGCAAAACCTAATTCCTGAGCTTGCTTTAACGCCATATCATAAGATAAATTCTCATCATACATTTTAGATAATATAAAGTTAGTAGTTCCATTTAAAATAGCATTTATACTATCTATGTTATTTCCTTCTAATGACTCTATTATTGGTTTTAATACTGGTATCCCTCCAGCAACTGAAGCTTCAAATTTTATACTTACCTTATTTTCACTTGCTAATTTTGCAAGCTCATCTCCACATTCAGCTAGCAAATCTTTATTTGCTGTAACAACATGAATTTTATTATTTAAAGCTTTTTTAATATAAGATAATGTTGGTTCTAAACCACCCATAACTTCTACAAGTATATCTATATCTTTTTCAAATATATCATCTATATTATTAGTTATTATATTAGAATATTTTTTACCTTTATGTTTTTCTAGATTGTTAACTAAAATTCCAACTATTTCTATATTTCTTTTTTCTTTATTATTATCTATTATATCTATAAGTCCACTTCCTACAGTTCCATATCCTAGTACTCCAATTTTCACTTTATTATCCATTTTATTATCCTCCTAAAATTTATAATTTTCCGATTTTTTTTTATTTTCAATCTTTTATTGCAATAAAAATAGACTCATCCCTAGATAAAGGGACGAGTCTATGCTCGCGGTTCCACCCAATTTGATTTCATCATTTATTGATAAAATCCACTTTATACTTTAACGCAGTTAACGGTTAATCTTACTAAAACCTTTCAAGGTAACTTCAGACCACAGCTCCTAGGTAGTTTTCAATTTTTCAAACTTAGAAAGTCTTTCAGCCTTTGAACTTTCCTCTCTGATAGTCGAACTAAATCTACTCTTCCTATTCATCGCTTTTATATTTTTTATGATTATTATAATTACTATTTATATTTTTAAATAACAAAAAACTCCCATCCTTATAACATAAGGACGAGAGTATTATTCCCGCGGTTCCACCTAACTTAATTTTCATATATTATGAAAACTCACTTTACACTTTAACGCAGTTAACGACTATTCTTACTAAAATCTATTAATATAGATAACTTCGGAAAGTAGCTCCTAGGTAGTTTTCAATCTCTCTAATTTAAAAAGTCTTTCAGCCGATGGACTCTTCTCTCTGGCAATCGAATTAGATTTACTCTTCCTATTCATCGCTTTTTTATTTATTATGTTGTAATTCATTTTAAACCCTTCTAAAACAATTGTCAATAGTTTTTTAAAATTTTATCTATTTACACTTAAATTATAAATCCGAAAATTCTATTTCTAATTTTTTACTTAGTTCATCGCTAACTTCTCTTTTATAATTGCATTTTTCAGTATTACTTTCTCTTCTAATTGGCAATGAAACAATAAATTCACTTCCAATCCCAAGTTGACTATTTAAACATATACTTCCATCATGTAATTCAACTAAAGATTTCACTAGTGAAAGGCCAATTCCACTTCCTTTAACCCTATAAGAAAGTTCATTATCAATTTGTTCAAATCTATTAAATATCTTATCTATTTTTTCTTTTGGTATACCTATTCCACTGTCAGATATTTTCATTTTAAACATATCATCTTTCACACATAGAAATATATTTATCTCTCCATTTTCTTTATTATACTTAATTCCATTAGAAAGCAAGTTTAATATTATTCTTTCCAATTTTTCTGAATCAAATAACATAGTAAATTCTTCTATTTCTGTATCAAATGTAAGTTGTATGTTATTTTGACTTGCGAAATCAGCTACAGACATACATATATCCTCTATAAATGAAATTATATCAGACTCTTCTGGTTTGAAATCTAAATATCCTGACTGCATTTTTGTAAAGTCTATAAAATTATTAACCAATCTTAATATTCTATTTCCATTCTGTTTTATCATACCTAGATTTCTTTTTAAAGTATCATTTGATTCTATTAAATCTGCTTCTTTTCTTTCTATTAATTGTAATGAAGACGAGATTAAATTTATGGGGGTTCTAAGTTCATGAGACAAATTTGCAAAGAACTCCATTTTGTTTTTATCCATTTCTTCTTCTAATTTTTTTCTTCTGCTTATATCTCTTGCTGTTCCAATTATTCCAATAACACTTCCATAACTATCAAAAAATGGTCTTTTTGTAATCTCAATACACTTATTTTCATTGTTCATACTTATATTTGATTCAAATGTAACCACCTTTTTATTTTCAACTACATCTTTATCACTTTTAAGTATTGTATCTATTAAAGATTCTTCTGTTGATATTTTATAACTATTCTTTCCTAATAATTCTTCTTTATTCATACAAGCTAGATTTAAAAAACCCGAATTAAATCCAATGTAATTTCCATACACATCTTTATAAAACATATTCTCTGGAATTGAATGTTCAATCATCTTCATTAAGTTTTTTGAATTATAGTTTTTGTTACTATTTCCACTATATATTATATTATCTATTATTCCTATAGTTCCCAAAAGTTCATCTTCATCATACAAAAAATATTTTTCAACCATGAAGAATGTTTCTTTGTATTCAAACAGATTTTGTAAAAATCTTTTTTTACTCGATACACCTTCTATATAATCATTCCTAAATAATTTTCCGGTACTTTCTCCCCATACTTCTACATCATTCTTCCCAAATATATCTTTTGTTGTTTTAATATTATTATTTAATATTGGAACTAAATTTTCGCTACAATCTATGTATATGCCTTCTTCATCTTTTATATAGGCTATTTTTTCTTTTTTATTAAAAGAATCGATTACTTGTCTGTAATCAAATACAATCTTGCAAAAATACAAAATTATATGTGATTCTCCTATTATTTGTTTTTTTATGTTTATCCAATTTTTAAGTGTTGGTATATATCTTTTTACACAGTTTACATTATCTGAAAATAACTCATTAAAATATTTCTTGGCTTTAAATACAGGTAATAAATCTAATATATTTTCGTCACAAAGTCCTTCTTCTAATTTTAATATTTTCCCCATACCTTTACTTATATATTCTACTCGATACTCTATATTTTCTTGTTCCTTTATAACTTTACAATATAAAAAAGGAACAGGTATATTTTTTATAAAATTTACATATTTATTATGGGTATCCATATCCTAACCACTACCTCTCAATGTTATTTACAATAGTACTCTTTAAGTAATTATATGACAATTTTCTATTAATTATAACATATTTTATAAGATTTTCTTGTAAATAAATTTAATTTTATGTAATTTATTATTTGTTTATAATTATTTGTGTCGCTTTTTTCTCATCAGTTATTATGTGTGTTATGTATCCAGTCTTCAATGCACCTATTATTGCACTTACACTAGAATCTGAACATATGGCTATAACCTTTTTTGCTTTTTTTAATTTTTCAAGAGGTATTTGTATAACATAGTCATTATCACTTTTAATTATTTCCCCATACTTATTAAAATAATAAGATAAAAATGAACCTACTGCCTTCTCTTTTGTAAGCTTTTTCCCAAATCTAATTGCAGTAGCTTGGTCTGGTACCTGTGGGTAATTATCTATGGATAAAATTATTGTGTCAATATTATCCCATTTTTTCTCCATACTTTGATAATTTTCAGTTTTCAAATATATATCTCTTTCTTCACTACTAGTTGGGAATGCAGGCGCATATAAAAATACAGGACTAAATCCTGTACTATTTGAAAATACAGATATTAACTCATTAGGATGATATCCTTTGTTTGGTATATTTGCCATCCCAACTAATGGATATACCTCTCCTTTAAAAATACAATTATCATCACTCTTTTGCATTTCTTCCATTATATTACCTATAATATAACCCCACCCTATTCCTACATTACTGACCTTATTTAATTCTTCTTTTATATACTTTATTCCATGACTTAGTATAGTTTGTTGAGTTATATATTCAGTTTTAGCTTCAGGAACTATTAACCCGCCTTTAATACTAAAAATATCTTTTATTTGATTCATCAATAAATCATTACTAGAAAACAATTCTCTGATTTCTATTTTTACTATTCCAATCTCTTTTGCTCTATTTAACATCTTACTCACTAAGGGTCTTGATACACCTAAGATTTTTGCAATTTCTGCTTGAGTTTTATTTTCTTCATAATACATTTTTGATACTTCTACTAATTTCAACATTTCATTATCAATAGTCATATTTTCATCCTTTCAAAGTTGATTATAAATTAAAATTATATCATTAAATAAATTTTGTCAAGTTGTATTAATAATAAAAAAAGTCTAGAAAAATCCTAGACTTTTTAGCTTAAATATCAACATTCTTGCATTAATTCAATTATAAAACCACCATTAATTATAAATGCACATTTCAAGTTATCTCCTACATTAAAAGGTTCTACAATTACTTCATTCTCACTCAAGTATTTATCCATATTTTTTACTTTATATGCAACATGAGGATTCTTTTGCATTATTTCTGGAAGTGGACTTCCTTCGACAAATCTCAAGTATTCATATTTAAACTCTGTATATTTTGGGTCTGTTATATAAACCTTTAATTCTTCATTAAATTCCTCATGTTCTTGTGGTTTGTCTGTTATGACACCTATATGTACAAATTCCATAAATTTACCTCCAATATATTGAAATTTATGTATTACATTGATATTTATATACTTAACTTAGTATATATTACTTATACTCCTTCTTTAATTCTTCAAATAACTTATATGCTTGTTCTGGTGTATTATTCTCGTGAACAATAGCTTTTATTGCTTTTATCATTGCTTTTGGACTTTCTGATTGGAATACATTTCTTCCCATATCAACACCTGCTGCACCTTCGTTTATAGCTCTATAAGCCATCTCTAATGCTTCTTTTTCTGGGACTTTTTTTCCTCCTGCTATAACTATAGGTACTGGACAAGCAGCTGTTATTTTCTCAAAATCTTCACAGTAGTAACTTTTTACTATACTTGCTCCAAATTCAGCTAGCATCCTAGTGGCTAACAGGAAGTATTTTGCTGTTCTTTCCATTTCTTTACCTACTGCAACAACACCCAAAACAGGTATAGAATATCTATTTCCCATATCTATTGTTTTAACTAAATTTTCTATAGCTTTACATTCGCCTTCAGCACCCATAAATGTCTGTATAGCTAGACAAGATGCATTCATTCTTATAGCATCTTCTATATCAACTCCAATTACTTCCCTACTCATATCTTCTCTAAGCACTGAACTTCCTGCTGAACATCTAAGTGCTATAGCCTTATCCTGAATTGGACTTATACATGTTCTCAAAGCTCCTCTTGTAGCCATAAGACAATCTGCATCTTCTATAAGGTCAGGTATTGAAAGGTCTAATCTCTCTAACCCTTGAGTAGGACCCATGATATACCCATGGTCAAAGGCTAACATAAGTGATTTTCCTGTTTTAGGATTGAATATTTTTGACAATCTATTTTTCATTCCCCAATCCACATTATCCATTCCTTTTAAATAAAAGCTTTGTTCTGGAGGCTTTATACCTACTCCGTAATCTTTTGGTAGTATTATTCCATCTTTATCTGCCATTTTTTATCTCCCTTTAATTCAATCTAATTTTTTTTAAAGTAAGGTGTATTACATGGTGAATTGAAATATCTTAACAATTCCTCATTCATTCTAGCTATAAATAGTTGGAATCCAGCTGTTTCTTGAGTAGTTAAAAGCTCACCAACATGATTTGAAAGTACTTCTATATTTTTTTCTTGCAATATTTTATGACATTTTCTATACACTATTAGCATTTCCATCAAAGTAGTAGCTCCTGAGCCATTAACTATTAACATTACTTTTTCCCCATCTTTAATGTCTAAATCTTTAATCAAAGCTTGTGTCATTATTTCAGCAGTTTCATCAGCAGACTTCATTTCCATACGTCCACCTCCACCTTCTCCATGTTGCCCCATTCCTATTTCCATCTCATTTTCTCCAAGCTCAGAAATAACCATTCCTGTAGATGGATGAGTAGCTCCCTTACATGCAACAGCTATAGTCGCCATATTATCAGCAAATTTTTGTGCTATTTCTGCAACTTCATCTAAAGATTTTCCTTCTTTAGCAGCTCCTGCAGCTATTTTATATAAAGGTATACAACCAACCAAACCTCTTCTATCATCACTATTTTCTCTTGGTGCATTTGCTATATCTTCTTGAGTAACAACTTTTTTAACATTAAGTCCTTCTTTTTTAACTTGTTTCATAACAAGATTTCCTGTCAACATATCTCCTGCATGATTAAGGACTACAAACAGTACACCTTTGCCTCTGTCAGCCATTTTTATAGCTTCTAAACAAGAATTTGGACCTGGAGCTGCAAATACATCTCCAACTACAGCTATATCGACCATTCCATCACCAACAAATCCACTCAATGCTGGTTCATGACCTGCTCCACCTAGAGTGACTATTGTTACTCTTTCTGCTTCTTCTAATTTTTTATTTATTACTAAATTGGAATCTGTAACTCTCAGTAAATCTGAATTTGCAAGTTCTAAACCTTCTAAAACTTCTCTAGTTAAATCTTCTGACTGGTTAATAAATTTTTTCATTGGCATGATAAATTCCCCCTATTAAATTTGTTATATTTATTATTTAATTTGTTAATCTAATTTATAATGCGTTATATAAACCTTTAAACATCAGTGATATAGAAACAGCACCTGGGTCCATATGTCCTAGACTTCTTTCTCCTATACTTTTTGCTCGTCCAAATTTTGCTATGTAAGTTTTAGTGTTCTCAGCACCTTCTACTGCTTTTTCATAAGCTAATCTAAAGATATCTACTATGTCATTACTCTGTACATTATAAATAGCATCTATGGCTGGATATAATGCATCTACCAAAGTTTTTTGACCTATTTTAGCAGTAGAAATAAGAGATAAATTTTCTCTTGCTTCATTAAACATACCTTTTATTTCTTCTATTTCAAGTTCATCTTTATCATCTATTCCTTCAGCCATTCCCTCAAATATAGTCCCCCATAAAGGTCCTGCTGAACCACCATTTACATTCATACATAAAGTACTTAAATCTTCATTGATTGATTTTATGCTATCATTTTTATTTTCTTCTAATGCTCTTTTTTTCATACAATCTGCTATTCTATCTATAGTAACCCCATGGTCACCATCTCCAACTACACTATCTAATTCACATAAATATATCTTATTTTCCTTTAATATTTCCGCCGCACTTATCAACATTTTTTTCCATGTAGTAGTTGATAACATTGAACCATCTCCTTATTAATATCTTGATTCAATATTATCATATGTAATAACAAATGTAAATTATTTTTAGAAAACGTTTTTACAAAATTTACATTTGTTATATTAAACAATGTTTCTTTTTTTAAAGTTTACTTTAAACTTTCATTTCTTATCTTTCTAAAATACAGTCTTGAATTTACTTCATAGCCTATAACAATAGACCAACTGCTAAAATACATCCACGTCATAAGTACAATTATTTCAGCTATACTTCCATAGATTACTTCATAGTTAGCATAATAATTTGTATAATAAGAGTACAAAAATGACACTAAGAACCAAGAAAACGTAGCAAAAATAGCACCTGGTGCAGATTCTTTCAGAGTCAACTTTTTATTTGGTGTATATTTATACAAAGCTGTAAATATAACTATTATTGTTAAAATACCTACAGAGTATCTTAAAATATCCCATATCCTTATAAATATCTTATCTAATCCTATAAAATTAAAAATAAAATAACCTATTTTCTCTCCATAAACCAGAAATATCATAGATAAAAAAATTAACACTAAAAGCATAATTGTAAATAAAAATGATATAGATAGGATTTTAAAAAAAGACCTAGTTTCTTTAACTTTATACGCTCTATTCATCCCTTTAATAAGAGCTTTTACTGCTCTTGAAAATGTCCACATAGTAAGTCCAAAACTGACAGCTAAAAAATTTAAACTTCTATTATCTATTGCAGAAACTATAATTGAAGATAATACATCAAAAGCACTTTCTGGCATCATATTTCTAAAAAGTTCTATATATTTATTTAAATGAAGAACTGGTATATATGCTATAGAACTTATAGTAAATATTAAAAAAGGAAATATAGACAGCATCAAGAAAAAAGATACTTCTGCTGACTTTGAACTTAATTCACTGTAATTAGATTTTGCAACTATATATTCAATCAATTTTTTATCTATCCCAAACATAAATATCCCCTTTTCGCTCAAATTAATTTCATTATACAATATTAATTATACTCAGATTCATACCATAATATAATTATTTAAGTAAAAATAACATAAATAAAAGCTGAAAATAACAATTCTACTAACATTTCTATATTCTAATCAATGAAAGTAAATTATAATTTTCAGCTAAATAAATATTATCATAAAACTATCTTATAAGATAGTTAAACATCTTTTATTTTAATTTTTCAACCATAATATCTATATATTCTTTTAGACCACTTAGTTTTTCATCTGCTTCAACCTCACTAGCTCCTTTTACAGCTATGTAGAATTTAAGTTTTGGCTCTGTTCCAGATGGTCGTATTGCTACCCAAGATTCATCTTCCAAGAAGTATTTTAAAACGTCAGACTTAGGAAGATTATCTATACCTTTTTTATAATCTTTTTTATCCACTACTTTGATGTCATTTATATAATCAATTTGATTTTCTCTAAAGTAAGATATTATTTCTTTTATCTTTTCTACTCCTTCTATACCCTTTAAAGTCAAAGATATAGTCTGCTCTTTAAAAAATCCATATTTCTTATAAAGTTCTATTAGACCTTCATATAAACTCATGCCTTTTGAATAGTAAAATGCTGCCATTTCAGATATTAATAATGAAGAAACTACTCCATCTTTATCTCTCGCATGAGTACCAACTAAATAACCATAACTTTCTTCATATCCAAATACATAATTTCTGTCTTTATTTTGTTCAAATAGTTTTATTTTCTCACCAATAAACTTAAAACCTGTAAGAACATTTAACACATCAACATTATTGGCTTTGGCTATATCTGCTCCAAACTCTGATGTAACTATAGTTTTTATCATTGTAGAATTTTCTTTTAACTTATTATTTTCTTTTAAACCTTCTATTATATAATGTGTCAACATACCACCGATTTGATTACCTGTAAGTAGAGCATACTCTCCTGTGGTAGTTTTTACAGCTACACCCACTCTATCGCAGTCTGGGTCAGTTGCTATTACAAGGTCTGCTCCTTTTTCTTTTGCAAGTAATATTCCTCTATTTAAAGCTTTTTTCTCTTCTGGATTTGGATAATCAAGACCTGCAAAATTTGGGTCTGGATTTTCTTCTTCTGGAACTACAATTATATTTTCAAATCCAACTTCTTTTAATGCTCTTCTTATTGGTATATTACCTGTTCCACAAAGAGGTGTATAAACTATTTTAAAAGCTTTACCTACATTTTTAACTAAGTCTGTTCTTATAATTTGACTCTTTACTGCTTCTATAAATTCAGTATCCTGTGATTCATCCAATAAAATAACTAAATGTTTATTATCTTCACTTAAAGTTGGTATTATACTGTAATCATGTATACTATTTACTTTCTCAGTTATTGCATTTGCTATATCTGGCATAACTTGTGCCCCATCTTCCCAGTATACCTTATATCCATTATATTCAGGAGGATTATGACTGGCTGTTATAACTATACCCGCTATTGCATTTAGATTTCTAACTGCAAAAGATAATTCTGGAGTGGTTCTTAAACTATCAAATATATATGCTTTTATACCACATGCTGCCAAAGTATTTGCAGACTCTATACAGAATTCTCTAGACTTGTGTCTATTATCATGAGCTATCACTACTCCTCTATTTTTTTCTTCAGCTGTCGTATTTTCTAATATATAGTTAGCCAATCCAAAAGTAGCTCTTCTAACTGTATATTTGTTTATTCTATTTGTACCTGCTTCGATTATACCTCTAAGACCAGCAGTACCAAATTCTAAGTCCTTATAAAATCTATCTTCTATTTCTTTTTCATTACCTTTTATCTTATCTAATTCTATCTTTGTATCTTCATCAAAATATGAACTTTTTACCCACTCTTCATAAGTTTTCCTATAATCCATAATAAAATCCTCCCTATCTTATGTATTTATTATAATTGTATAAACAAATATTTTTTATATAATTATACTTCTTCTATATATTTATTAACTGAGCTAATAAATATATCTGCCATTATTCTATGACCTTCTTTTGTTGGATGTAATCCATCAAAATACAAGTTTTTATATCCTTTTTGTTCCATGCACTTATTATATCTCGAATAAAAATCTACAAACTCAGTATTAAATGTTACACTAAACTTTTTTACCCAACAATTATATAATTCTAACTTTTTGGATACTAGATTAAAATCAGTAAAACGACTCCAATCTTCTCTAACATTTGGAATATCTGGTTTCAATGGTATACCTATTATAGGTATGATATTTTTTGAATATGCTTGATGCACCATAGCCATTATATTAGAATTAATAACTTCATTTCCTGCTCCAACAATCAAATCATTGGTACCACCCATTATAAAAACTATATCAGGAGAATTTTTTACAACATCTTCATTAAATCTAACTAACATACCACTTGTTGTATCACCATTTATACCCTTATTTATTATTTCTAATCGAGTCTCTTTATTCACAATGTTTGTCCATGAATTACTTCGTGATACTCCAAACCCATATGTTAAACTGTCTCCTAAGCAGACTATTTTCATCTTATCCCCCCTTAGATATATTTTTATGTTTCAAGAATAATCTAACAGTTTAGTTAATTCATATTTTATACTTTTTTATCTTTCAAGTAAAGTTATTATAGTTACTAATTTAATGTAGATATATATCTATACTCTTTCTTCCCCAATTTGATGCACTTCCTTCACTATTCATAAAAATATCTATTCTGTTACCTTTAATTGCACCTCCACAATCTTCTGCTACAAAAGTCATACCCAATTTAGGTATATATACTTTTGTTCCATATGGTATTATACTAGGGTCGACTGCAATAACACCCCATCTTGGAGTCGTTCCAGTTGATGTTATTGTATCTCCTGCATATGCAGTAGCAACCACTTTCATATGTTTTCCACCTCTTATATTTGCTCCTCTTGATGCAATCAATACTTTTTCTTTAGTTCCATATTTTATAATTTTTGTAGTTGGCTCCTTAGATATTAATTCTTTTGATAAGATTTTTTTGACTAACTTTCCATCATGGTAAGTTAATTTATAGACTAGTTTTTTTTCTCCTTCTTTTCCTTCTTGATAGACCTTAGATTTTCCTTTTAATAAATTACTATCATTCACATGCTTTGTCTCAAATGGAATCTTTTCAATTTCTTCTTTTTGATTATTAGTTACTTTTACAACTTTTATTTGCATATCATCTTTTAATTCTGTATCTAAACTTGGATTAATTTTATCTTCAGAATTATACTTAATACCCTGTTCATCCAAGAGTTCTTCAACTGTTTTTTTAAATGAAGAGACTTTTTGCTCTTTACCTTTAACTGTTAAACTTATATCTTCTTTATTTAATATAGAATAAATACTTACCAAACTCAGCAAAATTGATACACTCAATAAAGATGATATTATTATCCTTTTTTCTCTTTTCTCCATAATAATCTCCTTCCCTATTCAAACTTCAAATTAGTATTATTCATTACAGATTTAATCTTATATTATATATGTATATTATAGATTTCAAAATTTATGTAACTTTTTTGTAACTTCTAAAATCATTAAAATCATTTTTAGACAGTTTAAAAGCCATCACACATACTATTTTTAAATAATCAGTGATTAATATAATAATTTGAAATAATATCATAAACAATTTATCTTTCATCCTAAAAAAGATGGACATAGAGGAAACAAAACGGAAAGATGGTACACAGATTAAAACACATTGTATACCAATATTGACTATGATAAAATGAATTCATATGCAGATTAGAAATTTTTATGATTGGGAGGAACAAAATGAAATTTGAACGTTTAAGAACCAGTAAAGATAGATTATACTATAAAGCTATGGAATTATATAAAACTAGTTTCCCATTTCATGAGCAGAGAAAGTCTTCTTTGCAATCAGAAATTATGGAAAATGAAGAATATCAATTCAATTTAATTTATGATAAAGACAAGTTTGTTGGCATAATTTTGTGTTGGGAAACAGAAAGCTTTATTTATGTAGAGCATTTTTGTATTTTTCCAGAAATGCGTAATAATATGTATGGGCAAAGAACATTGGAACTTCTAAATAAAAGGGGAAAAACTGTTATTCTAGAAATTGACCCTCCTATTGATGATATTTCAATCAAACGTAAGGCTTTCTATGAGAGAGTAAAATATAAGGCAAATGATTATGAACATATTCATCCACCATACCAAGATAAATTTAGTGGTCATAATCTAGTTGTAATGTCTTATCCAGAAATTCTATCTAAAATGGAATATGATAAGTTTAATCAATACTTAGGGAACCATGTAATGAATTTCTAGATACAGTCCCTCTCTATTGAACTTTGCAAAATATCATAACAATTATATAAAGCAGTTGATTCACTATAATTAGCTGCTTTTTTAATATTAATTAATGTTATAAAATAAAAGATTCCTTTTCCTTGAACAAAAGAATTATTCCATAAATTGGACTATATTATGAAATTCTTTTCTATTTTCGCACAATAAAGGAGATAATTCAAATTTTTATGTTGAAACATCTCCCTTTAACTTAAGTAATCTTTAAGTCTTATATTAAATTTTTATTTATTATTTATCTTTTAACAATTTCTCTAATTCCAAAAGATTTTCAATTACAGACTCAAAAATTGGCTCGTCTCTAAGTTCATTATAACTATCATCACTAAACACAATTAACAGATTCGTATATACATTAAAAGTATAGGAATTTTTAGATTTTACTTTATCAAAAAATCTCATTTGGCTAACATCCAAATTTTCATGTATGGGATATTTCTCTAATATTTCTTTTAAACTATATAAAGCTTCTTTAGCTTCTTCTTTCATATTAAAAAATAAAAACGTTAAAGATAATTCCATATAATCCATATATATATTAAAAAATGCACCTTTATCTTCACTAAGTATTTTTTTTATTTCTAAAGAAAAGTTTGCATACCCTAGTAACTTATCTTTTATATATTCCATTTCTTTCTCTATTACTTTTTTATTAGAATCTCCATCCTCCAATTTTTGCTTTAATTCCTTATATTGATATTTGTATATATTAATTATTCCTTTACAATCCATACTTACATTGAATACATTAGTGAACAATTTATTTTGAAGCAATATTTCTGCTTCTTCCAACCTATTTTGATTTAAATATATCATAGCTAAATTGACACTTGTATCTCCTATTGGTTCATGTATCATACTTAAGTACAACTCTGCCTTTTCATAATCTTCCAACATATAATATGCATTTGATAATATAATGAGTGCTGTTTCTTTAATTTGAATATCATCTGTATTTCTTACTATATCTTCAAGAATATTTGTTGTTTCTTTTACTTTGTTGTTCAACTCATTCTTACCAAATTTATATGAATACATCTGGTACAGTGAGCATATCTTTAATTTTAATAAATAACATTTAGGATACTTATCTATGTACATATTAGAAAGTTTTTTCACAGATTCTAAGTCTTCTTTACATTCTTCTTTTGGTTCTTCTGTTGATAAATCAATTTCAATCCCAGCAAAAACTGCTTCTAATTCTTGATAAATTTTCATTACTTCTTCTTCACTTAAATCAATCTTATAATTCATAAGCTTATCAATAGATACATTAAAAAAATCTGCTAATAGTGGTAATAATTCTATATCAGGATAAGAATTTCCACTTTCCCATTTTGATACTGCTGGTGTTGAAACCCCTATAAATTTTGCCAATTGCTCTTGAGTTAGATTTCTTTCTTTCCTAAGAGTTTGTATGACTTTACCTATTTTAATTTGCATATATACCTCCCTAGTACATCTGTTGTAATTTAAGTATATAAAAAAAGTATTTACTAGTAAATCGAGGCAAAGTTAATAAAATGTTCATAATTTAACCATTGGTTATATTTTAGTTGGTTATATTTTAGTCTAAAATTTTCTTTCATTGACTTAAAGTAGATTCCACATCTAATGATAATAATACTTGCTATTAATAACCTATTTGTAATCACACTTATTTATACTATAAGTGACATTCTCATAAAGAGCACATTTAATATAAATAAATCATTTATAGAGCTAATACTATAAGACTAATATTACATTATATACATTTCTTTATTACAATCTGTCTATTTTATTATTTAGCCAACAGATTATGTCCTCAAATACTTCTTCCTTATTTATCTCATTTAATAATTCATGTCTTCCATCTTTGTAAAGCTTACAAGATACATCTTTTACCCCTAAATTTATATATCTGTCCCTAAGTCTTAATACTCCCTTTCCATTTTTTCCTATAGGGTCTTTATCGCCAGATATTATATAAATAGGAATATCAAGAGGTATTTTTTTTAGATTTTGCTTATCCTCAATTTCTTTTAATCCTTGAATCAAATCATAAAAAAAACCACAACTACACACTACTCCACAAAATGGGTCATTTATATATTTCTCAACTTGTTCTCTATCTCTACTCAGCCAATCAAATTTAGAGTTTTTATTTCTTTTTATGATTTCTCCACCAAATATCAAATCATTTATTTTATTACTTCTTGAATTTCTTCCATGTTTTTTAATTTCATGATTAATTATCATATGGGCAAAATTTAAGATAATCCCTTGTTTTCCATTTGAACCGCATAGTATAAGACCAGACAAATTATCATGGTAATCCATTATGTATCTTTGACTTGCAAACGAACCCATACTATGTCCAAATAAATAAATTGGTAAATTCCCATTTTCCTTTTTTATAATATTTGTTAAAGTGTGCATATCTTCTACAAGACATCTAAATCCTTCTTTTTCAGCTAAATGACCAACATTTTCTATTGTCTTCGCAGTCTTTCCATGACCTCTATGGTCGTTAATATATACTATATAGCCATTTTTAGTAAGTTCTTTAGCAAAAGGCTCATACCTTTGTGCTGTTTCAGCCATTCCATGTGAAATTTGGATAACAGCTTTTGGATTGTTTATATTTTTATCTTCCCATTTGTATGTATATATATCTAAATCTTCCTCTCCTTTGAAAGTAAAGTTTGTACACTTCATAATTATCCCTCCAGATTGATTTTATTCAGTATATTAACTTATATATTATATTACAAGTATTTTCAAGTCAAAATCTTTCTATATGCTTTATGATTTACTAGCCATTTATACAAATGACTATACAAAGTTATATAATAATTTAACAACTTAAATCTTAATATAAAAAACAATACCTAGATATACTTGGACATCATATTGACATTAGAATCAATTCATGATATTCTGTTTTCGTTAAAATACAATCCAAAGATAAAGGAGATATTTCATGGATTATTCAAATGAATTAAAAGAACTCTTTCTAATGAATCAAACTTATGCTACTCTCTTTACCCTTACAAACAAAATACAAATAGAAGGAGATAAATATTTTGGTATACTTACTTCAAGACAGTATATGACTATTTTATCTATTCTCCATTTACCAGAAGAAGAAACAACATTAAATAATATCGCAAGAAAAATGGGTACAAGTAAACAAAACATAAACAGACTAGTTTCTAATCTTGAAAAAAGTGGATATGTTAAAGTAGTTCCAAGTCCTCATGATAAAAGAGCTATTAATGTTAAAATTACAGACTTAGGAAGAGAAGTTATGATAACATGTAGTAAAATTGGAATAAATTTTATGGCTGATGTGTTTCATGAATTTAGTAAAGATGAACTGGAAACTTTATGGAGTTTACTAAAAAAAATGTACCGTTTTAATGGTGAAGAACAAGATGGATTTGAAGAAGATGCTAATTTTATGGAAGACGAAGAACTAGATAAAATTAAATCTGAACTACTTGAAGAGTTTTCAAGAAGAAGAAATGAGATAAACAAAACTTACTAATATTATAATATTTATAAAGGTATATAAATTTAAAATTAATTTTTAAAAAATAAAAATTTTAATTTCTCAATACTACTAACAAAATGATTAAAGTGATATTTGTTAGTTATAAGAAAAGAACTCTATATTAAGTATAAATATAGAGTTCTTTTCTTGTAGTTATTGTACTCTTAAAAGCATATCATTTAGTTTTTGTAAATCATTAAATGGTTGGCTACAGCTATTGTTTTGACACACATAATAAGTAGTCTTATTATTCTTTAATTTATAATCCTTTAAAAAATCTATCTTGGCATTTTCTTCATTGTATTTCTTTACTAAAAAAGTTGCATTTGGTATAAAATTTTTACTTATTAATTCTTTAAATCCAATCAAATCAGAGTCTTCTTTTAAAATACATATAATTTCTTTGGTAGGATAAAGTTCATACATCAATGAAAGCATATAGAAACTATACCCAGTTGGAGAATTTTTTACATTATCTACATATAGTTTTAATTGTTTATACGATATTTCTTCAAGTTTGCTATCACCAGTAATCTTTGCAAGTCTTATAAGATTGTATAATTGAACAGAATTTCCTGATGGAATAGCACCATCATACAAATCTTTTGGTCTTGCTATTAAATTTTCACTATCCTTACCATATATATAGAATCCACTTTTTTCATAATCCCAGAAAAGGTCAATACAGCTTTCATTTAAATTCAACGCCTTTTCTAAATATCTCATATCAAATGTTGAATCATAAAGCTCTATATATGCCCATATTAAAAAAGCATAATCATCTAAATAAGCTAAATAAGCAGAACTTCCTTCTCTATATCTAGCTAACAATCTACCTGACTCATTTACAAGATTGTCATTTATAAAATCAAGGCATTTATTTGAATACTCTAAGTACGCATCATTTTTTAGAGTATTATAAGCCTTTGCCAAAGCTACTATCATCAATGCATTCCATGAAGTAAGTATCTTATCATCTTTATGCAAAGATGTTCTTTCTTTTCTATATTCAAATACCTTTTTACTAAGATTAGCTATTTTTTCATTATATCTATCATATTCTTTGTTTTTTATAAGATTTGGGATATTTTTACCCTCAAAATTTCCACCATTAGTTATATCAAAATAATCATTAAAAAACTTTCCATCTTCTTCACCCAGTACATCAATTATTTCAAGAGGATTAAATGTATAAAATTTTCCTTCTTCACCTTCACTATCAGCATCCTGTGCTGAATAAAAACCACCTTCTTTATCTTGCATCTCTCTAATCACATAATCTATAGTCTTTATAGCGATTTCTTTATATAATTCTCTTTTTGTTATTTTATATGCATCTAAATACGCTATTGTAAGCATGGCATTGTCATATAACATTTTCTCAAAATGAGGTGCTAACCATTTTTTATCAGTTGAATATCTTGAAAAACCAAATCCAATATGGTCAAACAAACCTCCTCTATACATTCCATCTAAAGTTTTTTCCACCATTTTTAATACATCTTCATCTTTTTCTATACTATAGTATTTCATCAAAAACATAAGGTTTTGAGGACTTGGAAATTTAGGTGCATTTCCAAAACCACCATACTTTTCATCATAGATAGCCTTAAATATCCTAACAGATGACTTTAACATCTCTTTTGATAACTCGCCATCTGTATTTTTCACTCCAAAATCATCTTTAAGAGCTTCTATTATTTCATCTCCAGATTTTATAAGTATATCTTTGTTTGTTTTCCATTTATCAGATACACTTTCTAATAAATCTATAACACCAGGTCTATTATATCTTGAATACTTTGGGAAATATGTTCCTGCAAAAAAAGGTTTCTTATCTGGTGTCATTATTATAGTCATTGGCCATCCGCCACTGCCTGTCATAGCTTGACAAACTGTCATATATACACTATCTATATCAGGTCTTTCTTCTTTATCTACTTTTATTGCTATAAAGTTTTTGTTCATTATTTCAGCAACTTCTTTATCTTCAAAAGATTCTTTTTCCATAACATGACACCAATGACATGTTGAATACCCTACACTTAAAAATATTGGTTTATCTTCTTCTTTTGCTTTTCTAAAAGCTTCATCATTCCAACTATACCAATTTATAGGATTGTACGCATGCTGTAAAAGATATGGAGATTTTTCATTTATTAGATTATTAGGTTTTTTATTATTTTCCACAATACCACCTCATTATTGTTTTATTATATATTTTGCAATAAAAAAATAGATATACACTTATATTAAGTGTATACCCATCTTAACTACATATATTTAGATTTTTATCTACTTAATTCTTCTAGGCAAATAATTTTTTATATATTTACTAAAACAAAACAACATGAAAAATATCAAATTATTTTTTTAAAGGTTTTTCAAAAGAAGGAGGATTAATATCTATTTTAGTATCATGATTTGGTCCTGGAGTTGATAAGTCAAAATATAACTTTGAATCTTCTGTAACCCCAAAATCTCTGTTTGAACCTGTATCTTTGACTTTATTTAAAGCATCTCTAAATAAAGCATTATGTGCTTCTTCTCTGTTAAGTAAAAAATCTATTGTTTCTTTTACATGTTTATCATCAATCTGTCTATATAAGTGTTCATAAACCACCTTGGCTCTTTGTTCTGAAGCTATATTTGAAAGTAAGTCAGCTACTAAATCACCTGTAACTGTAACATAATCAGCAGTCCATGGAGCTCCTGATGAGTTTATTAATACTGGTGATAATCCAGTTAATACATGAGTCTCTATTTCACCTGTATCAACTGCATTATAATCAACATCATGACCATTTAATAAATTTATAGTTTGAGCAACCATTTCCATATGACTAAGCTCTTCTGCTGCTATATCAAGAAATAAATCTTTTATTTGAGGGTCTTTTATTCTAAAACTTTGAGCCAAATATTGCATTGCTGCCTTTAATTCTCCATTTCCTCCTCCTAATTGTTCTTGCATCAAAACAGCATATTGAGGATTTGCTCTTTCTACTTTTACTTCTTTTAATAACGCTTTATCATGTTTAAACATATGAATACCTCCGTAAATTATTATTCAAATTTATTATTTGCTTAAAATACAATCTTATTCTAAGTTCTATAATTAAGATTTAATAAATACTTAGTTATACATTGAGTAATTTATTTACAAAGACAAAAAATCTACACCTAAATAAAAAACTGAACATCAATAAAGTTTCAATAAAAAACTTTATCAATATTCAGTATAAATCTTAGTTACATATTAAATTTTCTAATGCATCATTAGGAGCTACAATAGGATAAACATCATAATCCTTATCTATATCACATTGCAAAAACATAGGTTTATTAAAATCTATCATATCTAAAACTTTCTCTAACCCTTCCATATCAGATACCTTATATCCATCAATATTATAGGCATTTACAAGCTTAACATAGTCTACATTTTCATCAATATCAGTTTGAGAGTATCTTTGATTAGAAAATAATTTCTGCCATTGTCTTACCATCCCTAGTGTTCTATTATTAAGCAATAAAATAAGTATAGGTACATTATAGTTTGAAACTGTAGCTAGTTCATTACAATTCATTCTAAAACTTCCATCACCAGTAACCAAAACTACATTTTTATCTACATTACCAACTTTAGTTCCTATAGCTGCACCTAAACCAAAGCCCATTGTTCCTAGTCCTGCTGATGTTATAAAGCTTTTATTACCTTTAAAATCCCAGTATTTAGCAGCCCACATTTGATGCTGACCAACATCAGTTACCACTACAGTAGGATTATCTAATTTTTCATACTTCTCATTTATTTTTCTAAGTATATTTTGTGGATGAAATTCACCATCTTGTACACCCTCACTCTTTCTAAAAGTCTTTATTTCTTCTTTCCAGTGGCTATTATTCTTACTATCCACTTTCTCTAGTAGTAAGCTAAGAATAAATTTCACATCTCCAACTAGAGATACATTTGATTTTATGTTTTTACTTATTTCAGATGGGTCTATATCTATGTGTATTACTTTTGCATTTTTAGCAAATTCAGAACTTTTACTTATTACTCTATCACTAAATCTTGCTCCTATAGCTATAACCAAATCTGAATTAGAAAGAGCTAAATTACTTTCTCTACTTCCATGCATTCCAACCATACCAAGAGATAACTCATTTTTTCTATCTATATTACCAAGTCCCATAAGTGTATTTAATACAGGTGTATCTATTTTGGATGCAAATCTTTCAAGAATTTCCTCACTATCTGAAGACTTAACACCTCCACCAGCATATATTATAGGTCTTTTAGAATCTTTTATTATATCTATTGCATCACTTAAAAGTTTAATATTTATTTCATCCTCTAAATCAAAATCATTCTTATAATCCATATAATCATCTATTTGGCATGAATCATAATCCTCATCGTTAAAATCCATTTCTGCCAAAAATAAATCCTTTGGTACATCTACAAGTACAGGCCCTTTTCTTCCTGAATTTGCAACCTTAAAAGCTTCCTTTATTGTAGGAATCAATTCTTTGGTACTTCTAACTAGATAATTATGTTTTGTCATAGACAAGGTCGCTCCTGTTATATCAATTTCTTGAAAAGAATCTTTGCCTAATAAACTTGTTGGAACTTGCCCTGAAATCACAACCATAGGAGACGAATCCATAAAAGCTGTTGCTATTCCAGTTATAGCATTTGTTGCTCCTGGACCAGATGTTGTAAAGCAAACCCCCACTGTGTTAGTACTTCTTGCATACCCATCTGATGCATGAACTAAACCTTGTTCATGAGATGTCCTTATATGTTTGAAATCATCTTGATAATCATATAGAGCATCATAAAGAGGTATCACTGCTCCACCAGGATATCCAAATACTGTGTCAACTCCCTCTTTCTTCAAGCATTCTAAAATTACTTTTGCTCCATTCATACGCACTACCATGCACCACTCTTTCCCTCAAACTAATCCATTTAATATATTTATTTTAAGAATGACATCATACTTCTTAGATTTCTTCCAACCTCTGCTATTTCCGTAGCATATTCTGCTTCTCTAGTTTTAAGGAAGTTTTCACGACCTTCTTCATTCTCTTTAATCCATGCCTTCGCAAATTTTCCATTTTGTATATCTTCTAAAACTTCTTGCATACCTTGCTTTGCTACATCAGTTATTACTCTTTTACCAGATACATAATCTCCATATTCTGCTGTATCACTTATGCTATATCTCATTCTTTCAAATCCACCTTCATATATAAGGTCAACTATTAGTTTCATTTCATGTAGACATTCAAAATATGCTACTTCTTTTTGATATCCTGCATCTACAAGTGTTTTATATCCTAATTTTATAAGTTCACTTATTCCACCACAAAGTACTGACTGCTCTCCAAATAAATCTGTTTCTGTTTCTTCTTTAAAAGTAGTTTCTAAAACTCCTGCTCTTGTTGCTCCAATACCTTTTGCATATGCTAAAACTGTCTCTGTAGCTTTTTTAGTGTAGTCCTGATATACCGCAAATAGTGCAGGAACTCCACTTCCTTTTGTAAATACATTTCTAACTAGGTGACCAGGTCCTTTAGGAGCTACCATTACAACATCAACAAATTCTGGTGGTTGTACTTGGTTATAATGTATATTGAATCCATGTGCAAATGCTAATGTCTGACCTTCTTTTAAGTTATCCCTTACACTCTCTTCATAAACTTTCTTTTGCTTTTCATCTGGCATTAGTAACATTGTCAAATCACTTTCTCTTGTCGCTTCTGCTACACTTTTAACTTCAAATCCATCTTCTCTTGCTTTTTGTGCTGATTTACTTCCATCATAAAGTCCTACTACTACATCTACACCATTATCTCTAAGGTTTTGTGCATGTGCATGTCCTTGGCTCCCATAACCTAAAACTGCAACCTTTTTATTTTTTAAAACCTCTAAATTTACATCATTTTCATAATACATCTTTGCCATCTTTATTTCCTCCCAATACTTTCTCTCATTTTTATGATATTTATTTTTATTAGAAATTTATACTCATTATCATTGATTCTATGCTACTTAACAGATTATATTTCTAAATTTACATGATTTCAAAATTGTATTTTTAGAATTTTCAGTCTTTATAAATTGCGGAAAACTAATAAATTCAATGATATTTGTATTTTCATTCTAAGATTTTTCTCATTTAATATTTATCTTTAGTTTTTCATTTTAACATAAATAGATTTATCATTAGTTTCTATTTTTATAAAACACATTTAATTAATGTCTTACTTTCTCAACAGTTATTTCTCTTATATCATGTAGCTTCTTCATATGATTTAAAACACAATCTAGAGATGTTTTTTCTTCATTTACTATTAGTTTTATTCCTGAATTATTCATGTTATCTACAGTCATACTTATTGATTGTATATCAACTTCTCTCCTTCTAAGAGTCATAGCCACTCTTAAAAAAGAATCTATCCCTTGGTTTAATTTAGCATATACAGTATTTTCCATAAAAATTCCTCCTTATTTTTATTATTTTTTATTAATTTTATATGGATTGAACTTTTTATATTGCTTAAAATAAAAAAACTTTCATCTTTATAAGCAATATAAATATTACTTATAAGGACGAAAGTTATATTCCGCGGTACCACCTTATTTGTAGATATAAAAATACATCTACCCCTCTTTTTTCAGGTCGGGTAATTGATTACCTTAACCTTAGCCATGTAACGTTGGCAGACGTTTGTACTTACTAAAAATATTCAGTACAAAAGCTCCAGAGTGATAATTATACTACTGTTAACACCAATTCTCAGCAACATTGGTTCTCTGTGGATAACACCATTAGCATCATTGTCTCTGTCATCGCTTTTAATTTTTTTAATTTTATATTTTCTATCTGTTTTGTTGTTAATATAGATTATATTCTCTATCTTTTATAATGTCAACGACTTTTTTTAAAATTTTCAGATTATTTATTTTTTTCACAATAATATGTTTTCTATATTCTAAATACAACTTTTGGAATAAGCGTTTTCATATTATTATTTTATATCCATTTATTTTTAGCCAATTTTCTTTTTCTCTATAATCTGGCATAATAGATTTTACCAAATCATAAAATTTTTTAGAATGATTCATATGTATTAAATGACTAAATTCATGTATTATTATATAATCAATTACATCTAATCTTGCCATAGATATTTTTGAATTTATATAAATATTTTTTTGAGATGTGCAACTTCCCCATCTCTTTTTTTGCTCTTTTACCTTAACACTTTTTGGAATCAATTGCTTCATTATTTCACAAGTTGATTTAAGAAAATCTATTCTCTCTAAAACTATTCTTTGGCTTTCTGTTTTATACCATTCCTTCAAAGATGTTCTAATGAAGTCTTTACTGGTATCATTTGTTTGAATAATTATTTGAGATTCATCAAGATTTATTGTACAGTTACTTTTTGAGACACAATCATCTAACATTTCTTTTATAACTAAATAGTATTCTTTACCTAAATAAAGAAATTTCTCGCCATTTATAAACATTCTTTTTCTGTATGATTCTTCTCTGTTCTTATATTTTTCAGACTTTTTAAGTATCCAGTCTCCCTTTTCAATTATTATGTCTTTTATTATTTTTTTAGAGATTTTAGGAGGACTTGTTACAATTATTTTACCAAATGAGTCTATTTTTATAGAAATATTTTTTCTATCTTTATATAACAAAATCACCTTTATCTCATTACCTCTAAAAGTTACATTTAAAATGTCAGTGTCTTTACTTACTGTATTCATCAGTTTCTTTTTTCCTTATTTGCTCTACAATTTATAAGTTCAGCAGCTATACATACAGCTATTTCAGCTGGTGTCTGAGCATCCAATTTTATACCTATTGGAGCATGAACTTTTTCAAGTTCTTCCTTTTTGAAACCTTTTTTCATAAGTTTTTCATATGTTAGCCCAATCTTGGTTCTACTTCCAATCATACCAATATACCCAGAATTTCTTTTAAGAGCCCATTCTAAAGCACTTGAATCATATAAGTGACCCCTTGTTAAAATAATTATATAACTATTTTCATCAATTGAAAAATCTGGTATATCTTCAAAAGAATCTAAAACTACTACTTCTGAATCTGGAAATCTTTCAGAGTTGGCAAATTCTTCTCTATCATCTATTACTACTGTTCTAAATTCTAAAAGGGATAATATTACAGCCACATCTCTTGAGATATGACCTGCCCCAAATATATACGCTTTACTTGTATTCTCTTTTAAACTTCTATTAAATCTTTCTATATTACTCTCTAATTCACTGTCAATAAAATCTATTTGTATCTCTCCATTGCCACCACATATCATTCCAAGTTTTGCTACATCAGATTTATTTAAAGTAAATTTATACAACATTGATTTTCTATCTCTTATGACATTAAGTGCATGTTTTATACATGTAGCTTCTACACTTCCTCCACCTACTGAACCAAATATTTTACCATCATTTTTTACAATCATCATGGCTCCAGTTTCACGTGGTGTTGAACCTGAGTGAGAGGTTATAGTAGCAAATGCAAAATCCTCCTTATTTTCTATTAACTGTATAGCTTGTTCATATATATTCATATAATTCTCCTTACCAAGTCTATCTAAAAATCTTCTATATATCTATCTTAGGTTTTTTATCACCTTATTTGGCATTACAAACTCCACTGCTCCCATATAACCAGGTGCTACTTCATATTCATCAAAACTAATTACAAGGTTTCCACTTTTATTAATATAAAAATCTTGATACTTATTTATAGATTCGAAATCCTTTACTGGTGAATCTTTTCCTTGGTCAATAAAATAGGATTTTGTATTATCCTTTTTAATCTGATTTCTCATCTGCTCTTTTATATTATCACTTATAGCTCTTATATATCTACTATCTTTAAAAAATATTGGCAAATTTAATAGTATTTCTCTATTTTTATCAATAGTATAGTGCTTTTTAGTTACAGTTGAAGAAGCTTCTATCTCTTCTTTTTTCATTTCTATGGATAAAAAGTCCTTAGAATTGTTTTTAACATTATAACTTGCATTTAAATATCTATGACCTTTATTATTTTCTTTTTTCATTTCATTTTTAAATTGATTGTAAAGTTTTTTCCCATCTTGCAAAAACTCATTATTTAATTTATTCTCTAAATCTTTATCTTTTAAACCCTCTATTTTGGGAATACTAATTTTCACTTCATAATTACCTTGCTTAAAATTGAGATTCTTAGCATCTACAACCTTTATTGTATTATTGTTTAGAGTCTCATTAGAAGAACTTGCAAATATAGGTTTTATATTTACTAATGATATTAATAAACATATTGAAACTATAGCAATTTTAAATATAGATTTTTTAAGTTTTTTACATGTATTCATGTTGACCTCCTTAATGTATTTATATATAAACTACTATTCAATTTACAAATCTTTTATTACTTTATATGGTATTACAAATTCTACTGCTCCCATATAACCAGGTGCTACTTCATATTCATCAAAACTGATTACAAGATTTCCATCTTTATTAATATAAAAATCTTGATATTTGTTGATAGTTTTAAAATCTTCAGCAGATAAGTCTTTTTCTTGGTCTATAAAATATGATTTTGTATTGTCCTTTTTCATCTTCTCTCTCATCTGTTTTTTTATATTATCACTAATAACTTTTATATATTTATCATCCTTAAAAAGCATAGGTAAAGTCAAAACTATTTGTCTTTTCTTATCAACATTATAATGTATTTTACTAACATAAGATGATGCTTCTATCTCATTTTTTGTCATTTCTATTGAGAGGAAATCTTTAGAATTATTTTTAACACTATAACTCAAACTTAAAGACTTATGTCCTTTATTCTTTGATAATTCTATCTTTTCCATCCTCTGTTGAAATTCATCATAAAGCCTTTTTCCATCTTCCATAAAGCTACTGTTTAAACGCTTTTCTAAGTTTTTATCTTTTAAACCTTGTATCTTAGGAATATCAATCTTAGCTTCATAATTTTCACTCTTTAAGCTATAATTTTTTATAGTTATTACTTCTACTATTCCTCCAATTATAGGTATCTTAGAGAAATTATCTGCAAATACAGGACTTATATTTACTAATACTGTAAACATACAAGCAAAAGCTATTGCAACTTTAAATCTTAATCTATTTACTTTCTTATTTTTCTCATAATATATATTTTCTATTTTCTCATGATTTATTATAGTATCTAGTTTCTTTGGTATTGGAATTTTATGATACTCCTCTTTTAACTTATCTAACCTTTCTTTGCTCGTCATTCTTTTTATCCCTACTCTTCAATTTTTAATTTTAGTTTTTTTAAAGCAGTATATAGCCTAGTTTTAACAGTATTCACATTTTCATCCAATATTATTGCCACTTCTTCAATCTTTAAATCTTCAAAAAATCTTAATATTATAATAGATTTATACTCAATAGGTAATTCTTCTAAAGCTCTTTTTAAATCTAAATCAGTATATTTATCACATTCTCCAGTTTCATCTATATGGTCAATATCTGTCATGTTATTATATTTACGGTTTTTCCTAATAAAATCTATACTAGTTCTAACTAAAATTTTATAAAACCATGTCTTTATATAATTTACTTCTTTAATATTTTCCACTGAATATAGAGCCTTATACATGGCTTCTTGAACCACATCTAAGGCATCTTCTTCATTCTTTGTATAACTATATGCAATTCTATAAAAAGAGTCTTTATTATCGATAATGTATTTCTCAACCTTCGTTCTCTTTAAACTCTTAAACATTCCTGTAAAATCTCCCTCCGATTACAGGCTAGGATTGAGTCTTTAGAGATTCTATCTGTCTATTTTTGCATCTTCATTCAATTTCTTTATATGCTCAATATACTTTTCATTTAAAATAGATTCTCTTATTAAACTCTGACACTCATTAAAACTTTTTTGTCTTTCTCTTTTATCAGTAACTTTGACTATATGATATCCATAACTAGTTTCAAATACATTTGAAACTTCATTTTTCTTTAATTTGAACACTTCTTTTGTAAACTCAGCATTTTTATCTTCTTTTGTGAAATATCCTAGCTGTCCTCCGTTTTTTCCAGTTGCTTTGTCATCTGAATATTTTTTAGCCAATTCTTCAAAACTTTCTCCATTTTTGATTTTAGTTAATATGTTATCTGCCTTTTTCTTTAAAGCTTCTTTCTTATCTTTGCTTACTTCCTTTTTGTTTTTATCTAAAGTTGATATAAGTATCTGAGAAGCATTTACTTCTTCTACATTAAAATCTTTTTTATGTTTCGTATAATAGGATTCCATATCCACATCACTTACATTTATTCTTTCTTCAAAGGCTTTCTTATTTTTATCTATGGCTAAATCTTTAGATATTTCTTGTTTTAAGTATGCTTTATCAACACCTGCTTTGTCCATTTTTTCTTTGTAACTCGTATTCAAATTCATATTATCTTCTAGTTCTTGATACTTTGAGTCTACTTCGCTTTTAGTTGGAGTTAATCCTTTATCCTTAGCCTCTTGATATAAAAGTTCATTATCCACCATAAACGATATTATAACATTTTCTAATTTATTTCTACCTTTTTTATCCAAAGTTTTTTCCAATTCATCTAAAGATTGCCCATTTATATAACTATTAGTAGCAGATAAAACTGCTTTTGTTTTTTGATATTGCTCTTTTGTAATTTCCACATCATTTACTTTTGCCAAACTTTTGTTGCAACCAACCATCATTAAAGATAGTATTCCGGCCATTCCTATATAAAGTTTTTTATTCAATATATCTACACCTCACTCATTTTTTTTCTCAATTTCTAAAATATCAATTAATGCTCTTATATTTTAACTACTCTAAATTACGCAACCAATAATTTTTTGGTATCTGATTTTGATCCACTGCTGCAAATTCATAACCTTCATCTGATAAGAATTTTAAAACTGAATCTAAAGCTTCTGCACTTTGTTTTTTCTCATGCATTAAAACTACAAGTTGGTCTTTATCCTCACCTTTTCTATTCTTAACATGATTTTTCACATTTTGTAAGATTTGAGCAGAATTAGATCTCCAGTCCTCTGTATCCAAATCCCAGTCCCAAATCTTGTATCCAGCATCAACTAAAGCTTGATAAGAAGCTTGTGGTGTATATGGTTTACTTCCATAAGGTATTCTTATTACTTTTGAATGTTTACCAGTTATTTTGTAAAAAGTTTGGTCATTTGTATCAAATTCCTCTTTTGCTGATGTACTAGTAACATAAAGCTTATGAATATCATGTGATACACTATGGAAACCTCCTGTGTTCCCACTTTTAATTATATTTTTAACTTGTTGTGGATATTCCTTCATATTGCCATCTATCATAAAAAAAGTTGCTTTAACATTATATTTATTTAGAGTTTTTATCATCTGGTCGGTAAATTTAGATGGACCATCATCTATAGTTATGTATGCTACTTTTCCAGAACTCTTACTTGGCCCTTTGCTAATTTCCGTTGTTGTATTAGATACTATATCTGTAATAGTAGAACTTGACAATTTTGTATTTCTACTAATTTCGTCTTCTTTAACATTTAAAGAGCTAACTCGTATACCAACTATTATAAAAGCTAGACATACTACAATAGCACTTAAAAGTACATATAATTTCTTTCTATTTATTTTTTTCTTTTTATTTCTCATCGTTCGACCTCCAATATTGCTATATTTTTACATTTATATTTTTGTAGTATTTTATACCCAAAATTTACACTACATATATATAGACGTTGAACTTCGACAAAAAGTTTTGCTTAATTTTTAAAATTTGTTATTTTGATGATTATTATGCTGTATAATTTATGTATAATTGTATAGAATGTTGAAAATTGAGTATTATATAGTGTTTTTTACAATTAATTCTAGTTAAAATGTCATTTCTAATTTTTAAAATTTATAAATTGTTTTTTATAAATTAGAAATATTAAACAAGAAATAAGTACTAAAACAATGATATTGCACATTTTTCATGTATACATTATGTATTTATGTTAACTAATATTTTTATCAAATAAAAATTACTAACTTTATTCATAAATCATTATATTAATTAGGTAATTTTTTCTTATTAACACAATATTATGTTATTTATAATAGAAAGATTTAATTTTCAAAATGTTATATATATCTTCTACTATACAGATATACTTTAATTTGATTATTTTAAAAAAATACTTATAAACAAAATACATCAGAATAAACAATTATTTAGATTTTCAATTTTATTTCCAAAAAATCAAAAATAAAATCCCAATCTATCTATAAATAGATTGGGATTTTATTTTTAACATAATTATAAAGTATTTATAAGCTACTTAGATTCTCTTTTTGTCCCTCTAGTCATATAAGCATACACTGGTAAGCCTATAGCTGTTATTATAAGGCCTCCTATAGATATCATAGTAGTTTTCATACCTGCAAAACATAATTGATTAACTACAACAAATATACCACTTGCTATAGCTATTATTGGAACTATTGGATATAATGGCACTTTATACTCTCTTGGCATATCTGGATGAGTTTTTCTAAGTTTCATTACTCCTATAAATGTTAATACATAGAATATCCAAGTCGCAAATACTGCTAAATCAGTTAATAAGTTAAATTGACCTGATAAAGCATATATAGATGCAATAACAGATACTAATGTTATAGCATTTGCTGGAACTTGAGCAGAATTTAATTTAGAAAAAGTACCATACTTTGGTAAAGTCTTATCTGTAGCTAAAGTATATGCAACTCTTGAACCAGTTAATAAGAATCCATTTAATGCTCCGAATACTGAAATTAATATACCTACAGATATTATTTTCCCACCAATTGAACCAAATATAACTTCAGCAACTGCTGATGCAGGAGAAGCATAATTTGCTAATTCATTAGCTGGTAATACCCAAAGGTATGCTAAGTTTATTATAAAGTAAACAGCCATAACAACTGATAATCCACCTATTATAGCTTTTGGAAGGTCTTTTCCAGGATTTTTCATTTCTCCAGCTAAAGTACCAACATTCATCCAACCATCAAATGCAAATAGTATAGCAATTAAAACCTGACCTAATACACTACCTAGACTTAATCCCTCACCAACCATAGGTGTAAGTATTGGATTATCTCCACCACCTTTAATAAATCCAACAATCATTATCAAAATAAGTGGTATTAATTTACATATTGTAGAAACTGTCTGTATAGCTCCTCCAGTTTTTGAACCAAGCATATTCAATCCTGCAACTATTACTATAATTCCAATAGCTATTGGAAGTAATAATGATGGGCTACCAATTAAAGCTGAAGCTTGCTCTCCAAATATAACACCCAACGCAGCCATCATACCAGGATAGAATAGTACAATTTGCATCCATCCAGTTAAAAATCCTAATTTCTCTCCATAAATTTCTTTTATATATACCATCATTCCACCAGTTTTTGGTATCGCTACTGATACCTCTGCAGCTGTAAGACCAGCTGTTATAGTTATGATTCCAGCTATTAACCATGCTAATATACCAAGACCTGGAGCTCCTCCAGTCAATGTATAAACTGCTTGTGGTTTAAAGAATACACCAGCTCCTATAACGGAACCAACAACAGTAGATAATGCTGCTGACACGCCAAGTGTCTTTTTTAGTTCGTTACTTCCCATTTTCTTCCTCCTACTTAAACTTATTTAATTTCATAGTTATATAAGCATATATTATGCCAATATTATAGAAAAATAGTTTTTATTATTTATTAAAATAAAATAATCTCTACTAAACGTTTGTAATCTTTTACTTTTATGATAGCTTAAAGCTTTAAAAAAATTATAAAAATTAAAAATCCAAATCTAATAATATTTCTTAAAAGTACATATATTTTTTATATTGTATAATATACATTGTATATTTATAACAAGTAAAATAGATTATACTTATTAAGTTGAAATCGTTTTAAATTTCTTGCAATAAAATTTCACCATTTCTCAAAAACATTTTATTTGTATTTCTGTAATTTCCTATTTTATATGTCTTTTATAAATAGTATGACTTTTACTTGTTTTATAGTCTATTTTATAATAATAAATAATTTGACAATTTATTATAACCCAACTTAAACCAGAAATCAAAACTAATATTTTATTTTTTAATAAAAAAATAAAATATTA
>NZ_JBJOCA010000038.1:0-36765 GCF_045898275.1 Clostridioides sp. GD02404 | reverse complement strand
GCTAATTGGTATGGTAGACAAATCGTAAAGGTAGGTAGATTCTTTGCAAGTTCACAAATATGCAATAAATGTGGGTACAAAAACGAGGAAGTTAAGAATTTAAATATAAGAGAATGGATTTGTCCTTGTTGTAATGTAACTCACGATAGAGACATAAATGCGAGTATAAATATACTAAAAGAAGGATTAAGACTAATAACAGTTTAAAATAGATAACGTATGTAAGAACCGTAGGAACTACGGGGATAGCCTGTGGAGAATTAGTAAGACATATTTTAGTATGCGAAATTCTATGAAACAGGAACCCTGTGACTTTAGTCATGGGAGGTTCAGAATGACAAAAGAATATGTGATTATACAGAAAGAGAACTAAAAAATTTTTTATATGGTAAAGCAGAAAAGATTAAAATAGAAAATGCTGGTCAATCAAACATGACATATGAAGGATTAATGGTTAAATTTAATCGTCTATATTTAAGTAAAGAGGGTGAAATATCAGACACTACTAAGAAAAAGTTGAGTAAACTTCTCATAGAAGACAAATGTCCTGTATGTAATGGGAGAAGACTTCATGAAAGAGTGTACAAGTCTTTAATTAATGGCTATAATATAGCAGATTTAACTAGTATGCAAATTGATGAATTAGTTGAAGTTATTAAAAATATAGATAAAGTAGAAGCACAACCTTTACTTAAGGGAATAATAGAAAAATTAAATAGTATAATAGATATAGGTCTTGGATATTTAAGTTTAGATAGAGAGACATCTTCACTATCAGGAGGTGAATCTCAGCGTATAAAGATGGTCAAATATCTGAATAGTAATCTCGTTGATTTAATGTATATCTTTGATGAGCCGAGTGTAGGGCTTCATCCAAGAGATGTATATAAATTAAATAAACTTCTAAAACAATTACGTGATAAAGGAAATACAATTATAGTTGTTGAACATGACCCAGATGTCATTAAGATTGCAGACCACATTGTAGATGTGGGGCCAAAGGCTGGTAAGTATGGTGGAAAAATTGTGTATGAAGGAAGTTATGACAATCTACTTGTAAGTGGAACAGTTACAGGGAATGCCTTAAATAAATCTCTTTCTATTAAAGAAAATGTAAGAGAGCATAGAGGATACTTAGAACTTAAAAACTGCAATACAAACAACTTAAAAAATATATCTATTAAAATACCTAAGAGTGTGTTGACTTTAGTTACAGGAGTAGCAGGTGCAGGTAAAAGCACATTAATTAAGGCTGAATTCTTAAAGCAAAATCCTAATGCTGTACTTATAGACCAAAGTCCTGTATCAGTAAACTCAAGGTCAAGTTTAGCAACATATAGTGGCATTATGAACAATATAAGAAGCGTATTTGCAAAAACAAATGGAGTGAAGGCTTCTTTATTTAGTTCAAACTCAGAGGGGGCTTGTGATAATTGTAAGGGGTCTGGAATAGTAGAAATGAATCTTGCTTTTATGGATAGTATAAAGAACACTTGTAATATTTGTGAAGGCAAGAAATTTAAAAAAGAGGTTTTAGAATATAAATTTCAAGGGAAGAATATAATAGAAGTTCTTGAAATGTCCGTATTAGATGCGATTGAATTTTTTAGTTTAAGACAGATTAAAACAAAATTACAATGTATTGAAAAAATGGGTATTGGATACCTTACTTTAGGGCAAACTCTCGATACATTATCTGGAGGAGAATGTCAAAGATTAAAGCTCGCTAGTGAATTAAATAAGGAAAGCTCAGTATATATATTGGATGAGCCTACAACAGGACTTCATATGGCAGATATTGAAAATTTTATAAGTATAATTGAAGAAATTGTAGATAATGGAAATACAGTTATAATAATTGAACATAATATAGATGTAATTAAAAGAGCAGACTGGATTATTGATATAGGTCCTGAAGGTGGAGCAAAAGGTGGAAAAGTAATATTTGAAGGAACTCCAAAACAATTGTGCAACAATAGAGTATCATTAACAGCAAAATATATAGTATAATAAATAAAATATAATTAATATAATGATATATTAATGAGTAGAATGGGTATATAAAATGATACTTAAACTTAACAGTAGTAAATAATATGAGAAATATTCAAATTTAATTAAATATAGTGTCAGAAATCCGTTTAGATATCAAGCTTTTAACGGTTCTGGCATTTTTTATTATTTTTAGGAAGAATATTGAGCAATTATTCTCCAATAGTTACTTTTTTGTTCCTACTTGCAAGTTTGATATTATAATCTTAACATGTAATTTATGGAATAATTTATTGATATATTAAAATAAGGGTTATTACTAAATTAAATTTTAAATCTTGTTAAGTAAAACTCATAAAAAGGAGTGAGATAAATGATAAATGATATCTTGACATTATTATCTGAGAGAAGTGATTTTTTTATAAAATTATCTATAGAGCATTTGACAATTTCTATTATTTCTATAATAATCGCAATTGTTTTAGGTGGGATAATTGGTATTATTGTAAGTGAATTTCATAGTTCTTCTAAACCTATATTGGGAACTATCAATTTTCTATATACAATTCCATCCATTTCTATGTTAGGATTTTTAATACCATTTTCTGGGATTGGGAATACTACTGCTGTTATTGCTCTTACTATTTATGCACTATTACCTATGGTTAGAAATACATATACTGGAATCACTAACGTAGATAAAAATATCCTTGAAGCAGCTAGAGGGATGGGAAGTACAGACTTTCAGATACTATATAAAATAAAGCTTCCACTAGCTCTACCAGTTATCATGTCTGGTATTAGAAACATGGTCATTATGACAATTGCATTAGCTGGTATTGCTTCATTTATAGGTGCAGGAGGGCTAGGTGTAGCCATATATAGAGGAATCACAACAAATAATACAGTAATGACAATCACTGGAAGTATACTTATCGCTTTATTAGCGTTAGTATTTGATTTTATTTTAGGATTAGTAGAAAGATTTTTTCAAAGAAAAAGAAAAAAGAAAAATAGAAAAAAAGTTTTTGCCATTCTAGGAAGTCTTATTATAGTGCTAGCCATCTTTACATCATACTTCTTTAATTCTTCAAAAACTCAAACTATTCATATTGCTACAAAACCTATGACTGAACAATATATCCTTGGTGAGATGTTGGATATTTTAATTGAAAAGAATACAGGTTTAAAAGTAGAGATTACACAAGGTGTAGGTGGAGGAACGTCTAATATTCAGCCAGCTATGGAAAATGGGGAATTTGATATTTATCCAGAGTATACAGGAACAGGCTGGAATATGGTACTTAAGAAAAATGAATTATATACTGAAGATATGTTTAATAAACTACAATCAGAATACAAAAATAAACTTAAGATGCAATGGACTGGTATGTATGGTTTTTCTAATAGTTATGCATTAGCAGTTAGAAAAGAAGTTGCAGAAAAATATAATTTAAAAAATATATCAGATTTAAAAGAGATATCTTCTAAATTGACGTTTGGAGCAGAGTATGATTTTTATGAAAGAGAGGACGGATATACTCCATTGTGTAATACGTATGGATTAAACTTTAAAAATACAGTTGATTTAGATATTGGATTAAAATATCAAGCTATCAATGAGGGTAAAATTGATGTAATGCCTATATTCACAACTGATGGTCAGTATAGTGTTTCAGACGTTGTAGTTTTAAAAGATGATAAAAACTTCTATCCATCTTATCAATGTGGAAATGTTGTTCGTTCAGAAGTGTTAGAGGATCATCCAGAGTTATCAAAAGTATTTAAAGTGGTTGAAAATATTTTGACTGATAAAGAAATGGCTAAAATGAATTATGATGTAGAAAACAATAATTTAGAACCTAGAGATGTTGCACGTGAGTTTTTGAATAAAAAAGGTCTTTTATAATTGGAGGAAATATAATGACACCTATTATACAATTTAAAAATATTGAAAAACAATATGATGATAAATCTATAATAAATAATCTTGATTTAGATATAGAAAAAGGAGAATTTTTAACTGTTATTGGTTCATCTGGTTCAGGGAAGACAACACTTTTAAAAATGATTAATGGTTTAATTTTGCCAGATAGAGGAAGTATATTGATAAATCAAATAGATATTAAAAACGAGGACTTAATTAAATTAAGAAGAAAAATAGGATATTGTGTACAGGGAAGTGTCCTTTTTCCTCATATGACTGTTGAAGAAAATATTTCATATGTACCAAATCTTCTCAATAAAAAAAATAAATCAGAAGTGAAAAGTGCTGTAGACAAGTGGATGGGGATAGTAGGCTTACCAAATGATATGAAAGTTCGTTATCCATCGGAATTATCCGGTGGTCAACAACAACGTGTAGGTATTGCAAGGGCTCTAGCTTCTTCTCCAGAAATTTTACTTATGGATGAACCTTTTGGAGCAGTAGATGAGATTACACGAAAGCAATTACAGAAAGAGATAAAAGAAATTCATAAAAAAACAGGAGTTACAATTATATTTATTACACATGATATTTATGAAGCCTTGATTTTAGGCACAAAGACTTTGGTATTAAATCATGGAGTTATTCAACAGTATGACACTCCTAAGAATATTTTAAATTCTCCTGCTAATCAATTTGTGGACCAATTATTGAATATAAGAAAATCTATAATAGATGATGAAGATTTAAAAGAATAGATTTAATGAATAAATATAAATTAAAAGTTAAATTATCCTGATAAAAACTATTGCCTTAGAGTTAACTTCAAGTTGTATACTTAGAGTGTAAAAAAATTAGATTAGGCATAGGGGGATGAGAAATGAATAGAGAAAAAGATTTAGGTATAGGAGCAGTTTTTCCTATTGGAGAAGAAAATAAAGCATTTGCGCAGTATTTTACAGGAGAATGTTATCTGAATATGCTCACTACTAAGGGCGTGGCAGTTGGTAATGTAACATTTGCACCTTCTACAATAAATTCGTGGCATGTACATCATAAGGGCGGTCAGATTTTACTTGTAACTGGAGGTAGAGGATATTATCAAGAATTTGGAAAGCCAGCTCAGGAATTACATGCAGGTGATGTAGTTAATATACCACCAGAAATAAAGCACTGGCATGGAGCTGCACCTGATAGTTGGTTTCAGCATTTAGCTATAGAGGTGCCAGCTGAAGGTGCTTTCAATGAATGGCTGGAGCCTGTATCTGATGAAGATTATAGTAAACTCAAATAAAAATTTTAGATATGACGTTGAAATAGAGATGATATTAAAAGTAGTAAATATTAATATTTCATATAAAATGTAAATAGCATAGAGTGTATACTGAGTAAAGTACTAAATATACACTCTTTTTGTTGTGTATAATAAAAAATTATGCAAAATAGTAGTATTTGAGAAAATAAAATTAGTATAATAAAAGAAACTAAAAGATTAATAATTCAGTATACATATGTAATTTGGGGGAAATAAAATGGAGACTATAATGGTTGTGGAAGATGATGTCATGCTTAATAATGGTATATGTTTTAACTTGCAAAGTGAAGGCTTTCAAGTTATACCAACATATAATCTAAAGGAAGCAAAAGAAAAGTTTAAGACAGAAAAAATAAATCTAATTATACTAGATGTAAATCTTCCTGATGGAAGTGGATTTGAATTTTGTAAAGATATAAGGAATGATTCAAAGATAGGTATTCTTTTTTTGACAGCTTGTGATATGGAATCTGATATTATAAATGGATTTAAGATAGGAGCAGATGATTATATAACAAAACCATTTAGTATAAACATATTAATGCAGAGAATAAAAGCACTGCTTAGAAGATGTGGTAGTGATATACAAGAAAATATTTTAATTGAGGGTGATTTTGAATTTAATTTTGACAAAATGACAGTTAGTAGAAACAATGAAAGTATAGTTTTTTCACCTATAGAATATAAGATTCTAAAACAATTAGTACAACATAAAAATGAAATAGTTACAAGACAAGCATTGATAGATGCAATATGGGATAGCGATAGTGAATATATGGAAGAACATGCACTAACTGTAAATATAAATAGATTGAGAAAACGAATAGACCAAAAAACGTCTAAACATAAATATATAAGGACTGTCTATGGAATAGGATATATGTGGGCTGGTGAACAAGATGAGAAATAGCAAAACTTCAACGAAAAACTACTATAAAAGTATTTCTATTGTATATTTTATAGTATCTATCTTAACCTTTATAGTTATAAAATCACAAACTAATAAAATCTTGTATATGTATTCTGATTCAATTGATATTATTAAAAATATTGATTGTATTATTTTAATTTTTATAATCTTTATGTTTCTAATATCATTATTTTTTGTATTTAAAATAAGAAGAGATATAGTTGACTTTAGTAATAATATTGTATGTAATATAGATGATTTTATAGCAGGTAATAAAAATATTAAGTTTAATTTAAATGAAGATACTTTAACTGCAAAAGTTCAAAATAAAGTAAAACATATGATAGAGATAATTGAAATTAAAAATAATAAATATGTAGATGAAAAAGAAAATATAAAAACTCTAATATCAGATATATCACATCAAATAAAAATACCAATAGCTAATATATCAATGTATAATGAGACTTTATTGCAAAAAGAATTGGATAGAAAAAATCAAGTATCGTTTTTAGAAAATATGCAAAATCAGGTAAACAAATTAGACTGGTTGGGAAATTCTCTTATAAAAATATCGAGATTAGAAACAGGAATTATATCTTTAAATGTAACTAAAAGCAGAATAAGCGATACTATCGCAAGTGCTTTAAGTGGTGTGTTTTTAAGGCTTGAGGAGAAAAATATATCATTAGAAATTGATTTAGATGATAAGGTAGAGGTTTATCATGATAAAAAGTGGACTGGTGAAGCTCTATTTAATATTATAGAAAATGCAGTCAAATATACGCCTGAAGGTGGTAAGGTAGGAATAAAAGTTGATAAGATGGACATCTTTACTAAGATTATTATAAGTGATACTGGAATAGGTATAGATGAGAGCGATATAAATAATATATTTAAGAGGTTTTATAGAAGTATAGAAGTCACAAATATAGATGGGATAGGAGTAGGGCTGTATTTAGCAAGAGAGATTATAAATAAACAGAGTGGGTTTATAAAAGTCGATTCTCAGAAAAAAGTTGGAACTACATTCAATATCTATATGAAAAATTGAGAACAATATTAAAAAGTAAGTGTAATGTTTATAAAAAATTTATATTTAAAATCTTTGGAGATAGTGTATATAGTGTTTGTTAGATAACGCCATATGCACTATTTTTATTTAAATGTCTCAAAACTGTTATAATTGATGTCTAAAATATAACAGTCCTGTGAGGATTAAAAGATGCTTAGATGATAATATTTAAGTAAGAAATTTATTCTAAGTAAAAAAACTTATCAAATTAGAATTTCGGCATACATTTAGGAAACATATTAAAAAAGTTAGTAGGGAGATATGATTATGAGAATACTGGAAACTAAGAATTTAAAAAAATATTATGGAAAAGGTGAAAATATAGTAAAAGCTTTAGATGGAATCGATATAAGTATAAATAGAGGTGAATTTGTCGCAATAGTAGGGACATCAGGAAGTGGAAAAAGCACATTACTACACATGATAGGAGGTCTTGATAGAGCGAGTAGTGGAGAAGTAATTATTGAAAGTAATAATATATTCAATATGGATGATGAAGAACTTACAATATTTAGAAGACGTAATGTAGGATTTGTATTTCAAAATTATAATTTAGTTCCAATACTAAATGTTTATGAAAATATAGTATTACCAATTGAACTTGATGGATGCAAAATAGACACTAAATATGTAGATGAAATAATACAAGTTTTAGGGCTTACTCAAAAAGTGGATGATTTACCAAATAATCTATCAGGAGGACAACAACAGAGAGTTGCTATTGCAAGAGCCTTGGCTACAAAACCATCTATAATATTAGCTGATGAGCCAACAGGTAATTTAGATAGTAAAACAGAACAGGATGTATTAGGTCTTTTAAAAGTTACTAGTAGCAAGTTTAGTCAAACTATAATTATGATAACCCATAATGAACAAATTGCTCAAATGGCAGATAGAATTATAAGAATTGAAGATGGAAAAGTTGTAAATAGAGGTGAGACTGATGTTAGAAAATAACAATAAAGAAATCATAAAAAAGTTGAGTGATAGAAGTTTTAAAGCAAATAAAACGAGGAATTTGGTTTCAGTAATTGCGATAGCGTTGACGACAATTTTATTTACATCGTTATTTACAGTAGGATATAGTATGTTAGAAGCCTTTGATAGCTATAAAGCTATGGAATATGGAACAAATAGCCATGTTCAACTTCAGAATGTAAATAAAAGACAGATTGAAATTATAAAAAAAGATAGTTCAGTAGACAAAAACAGTATTGGTATAATGAAGAATATAGGAAGTTTAAAAAATCCAGAGTTTTCAACACAGACGGTAAATTTGGCTGTCTATGATGAAAAAAGTCTTGAAAATGCTGTAAATGTAGAGATGATTGAAGGAAGTTTACCAAAGAATAATGATGAAATAGTTATGCCTATAGAAGTACTAGATATGTTGAAGTTACCTCATAAAATAGGTACTGAAGTAAAGGTGATAATTTCAAAAGTTAAAGATGGAGTATCAACTGATGAAAAAGAAACTTTCAAATTTATATTAAGTGGATATTTTGGATACAAGACAGCCACAGCAATACCTCTACATGATGTATATGCAAGTGAAGCTTTCTATAATAATTATAAGGAAAAAAATGAAGTAGCGGCTACAAGTCTAGTTCTTAATTTCTTAGATGATAATAATTTGCAAGCTAGATTTGATGAATTAATTAAGAAGATTCAACCATATTCAGGAAAAGCAAGCATAAATCCTGTATATCTAAGTAAACAAGGAACCACTTTTAAAGAAATGATTAAAAATATATTACCAATAATATTAATCATAGCACTTATTCTTTTAAGTGGATATTTGTTAATTTACAATATCTTTTATATTTCAGTAGTTAAAGATATAAAATATTATGGCTTATTAAAAACAATAGGAACGTCACCATATCAATTAAAAAAATTGATTATTAAACAAGCTAATAGACTATGTATAGTGGCAATACCAATAGGTCTAGTATTAGGTTTTTTATTGGGGATGATATTTGTTCCTTTGGTTGGTAAATTTATGGATGGATTAAATAGTAACGCATTTGAATATTTTAATCCATTAATATTCGTATTTGCCATTGTGTTTTCATATATAACTGTAAGACTTTCATGTCAAAAACCTGCTAAGATTGTAAGTTCTGTATCACCTATAGATGCAGTAAGATATAGTGACAAAAGTAATAGGGTTAGACGTAAATCTAAAAAAGGGAGAAATGGTTCCAAACTTCATAAAATGGCACTTTCAAATCTATTTAGAAATAAACGTAAAGCAATTTTAGTTTTAGTTTCTATGTCGTTAAGCTCTATAATATTCTTAACTGTATCTGCAATTATAAGTAGCTCTAATCCAGAAAAAGCTGCTGAGGGTATGATGTTAGGAGATATAGAAATACATCATGGTCTTGTTGATTCTGTAAAATTTGAAGAGAATGATATTATTCCAATTGATGAAAAATTAATTAAAGATATTAAAAATATAGATGGAGTAAGTAAGGTAAGTAAGTTATACAAAGATTTAAGTTATATAGCTTATGAAGGTGATTTGAAAGATGAGATATTGACTCAAGAAGTAGATACAGAATATAAAAAGCAATTTCTTCAAAATAGAAATCCAGATGAAGATGCAAAGGAAAGGGGATTCTTAACTTCTGATACAATTGGATTATCCTCAGGAGAATTGCTAAGTAAATTGTCAAAGAATAATATCATATATTCTGAAAAAAATCCTAAGATATTATCAGGTAATATAGATGAGAAGAAATTTGATGCAGGTGGATATGTGGTAATTAATGGGCATAAAGGAAGTAAGATAAAAGCAGGAGACAAAATTAAATTTAAATATTTAAAAGGAAAGAATATAGATGAAGGGTATGTAGATACTGAGTTTAAAGTTATGGCAGTTCTTGATGGAGCAAAGAATTTCCAAATGAGAATGTATATTAATGAAAATGACTTTAAAAATATGGTTGAAAAATCATATATACAAAATCTAATAATAGATGTAAATGGCAATATGAAATCTGTTGAAGGTAAAATAAAAAATTTGAATGAAAAATATAATAATCCCTATACAAAGATTTACTCAAAAAATATTTATATAGAAGAAGCACGAGAAAGTCAAAAAGTCATAAAAATCGTAGGTATGAGTGCAGTGTTTATAATAGGATTAATTGGAGTGTTAAACTTTATAAATACAATGATAACGAATATAATGTCTCGTAAACAGGAATTTGCAATGATTGAAGCAGTAGGAATGACAAAAACACAGCTTAAGAAAATGATAATACTCGAGGGATTTTATTATGGTGTAATAATAACGATTATAAATCTTATATTTGGAAGCATGGCTACATTTTTAGGATTTAATATTATGAAATTAAGATACTCTGTGTATACCTATCCAGTAGAAGCACTGATAATAAGTGTATTGATAGTATTCTTGATAACATCTATAGTGCCTTTGCTGGTTTATCATAATATTTCTAAAGATAGTATTGTTGATAGGATTAGAGAAGCTGAATAAAGTTTATATAGAGTGATTTTGATAAGATTTATATAGAGTATTTTGTAATTTCAAAAACGATATTGAGAGTATCAAAATGAACATGTAAGAGAGAGGCACTTCAAGTTGAAGTGCTTTTTATATAGGAAAATAAATCAAAACATTAGCAAATAATGTGAAAAATAAAATAAAATAATATGCTATCGTTAAAATAGGAGGTGTCTCAGGTGGATAATAATTTAATTACTATTGAAAAAGCTTTGGATTATATAGAAATACATCTTTTAGATGAACTGTTGGATTTAGAAGCTATTGCTAAAGAAACGGGATATTCAAAGTACCATTTACATAGAATGTTTACATCCGTTGTAGGCTTTACTGTTCATAATTATATACAAAGACGTAGATTGACTGAAGCAGCAAGAATGCTTATTTTTACAGAAAAGCCGATTATTGAAATCGCTTTAATTTCAGGGTATGATACACAGCGTTCTTTTTCAAAGGGATTTAAAAAGATGTTTAAGTATAGTCCAAATTTTTTTAGGAAACATAAAGACTTCTTACCAATACAATTAAAATTTGATATCAATAATCGGAAAAAGTTACGTGGAGATATGATTTTAGACATTAAAAAAGTCGATTGTACAGATATAAATATTGTTGGGTATTCTGGTAAAGTAAAAAGAGGATTTCATATTATTGGAAAGTGTTGGAGGGATTTGCATAAAAATAAAGAACTGATAGAAAACAAAGTAGATTTAGATTTCTTAATTGGAGTCAATGATTATAGTGATTTTAAAGAAATTGAAAATACACCTTCATTTACATATATTGCAGGAGCACAAGTATCTTGTTTTGGTAAGTTACCTAATGGAATGGTAAAATTCACACTGCCAAAAAGTAATTATATTGTTTTTACTTTCATTGGAAAAAATGAAGATAGTATGCAAAATGTTGTGGAATATATCTATCGAGAATGGTTTCCTAATTCAAGTTGTCAATTAAATGAAAATAATTTATATGATTTTGTAAAATATGGAGAAAATGTTGATAATAGCGGTTTGAGCGAAATTCAGTTTTGGGTTCCAATTCTTTAAAAAAAGTAACAATATTAAAGTAGAGAAATTCATGTAAAAATAGTTTTATAACTCTATATGTCAATAAGGAATTTATAAACGATAGAAAAAATTACTTTATTATAAGGCTATGATAAAATATAATTAAATAATGTATTTAATTTTGTAAAGGGTGAGGTGTTCTAAAACGAATGAATCCAGAAAATGAATTACTTAGAAATCTAGATAAATTACATACAACAGAATTAGGTATGGTAAGAATTAAGAAAAACCTTTCTTTAGAGACAAATGATGTAGTGGGCTGGTGTAAAATTAAAATAGAAGCTCCAAATACTATTATTAATAGAAAGGGAAAGAACTGGTATATAAGTGTAGATAATTGTATTATAACAGTAAATGCTTATAGCTACACAATCATTACAGCTCATAAAGAAAAGAAATGAATTGCAACATATAGAAATCAGGAGTATTTTATGCTATCTATTGTGTAGTAAATATGAATATTATGAAAACCATCAAGATGAAAGGCTTTACTATACTTGATGGTTTTTTTGATATTGTTATACCATTCCATTTTTTTATTTCTTTAGTATATCACTCTTAGTTAAACCATTTGATTTAGCTTGAGGATTCCATTGATAATTACCCATAAATTTATATAGAAAGCTAGGAAAATTAGGTGAAATAAAAATATTATTTTTATCAGGATTATCAAGATTTATATTGTCATTAAGTATATTTCTTGATAATTCTTTTAGTGTAATGCCCAATTTTTTCTTAGGACCTTTATCCAAAGGTATAGAAGTCAGTGAACCAAACATCTCTCCAGCACCAATTCCAACACCTTGAACCCATATAAAATTGACCTTTTTACACCAATGTTCTACCATCTGAATTGCCAAATGATTATGTTTACCCTCATAGAATCCACAGTTAACAATTGCATACACTGGGATAGGCTTTTTATTTTGTGTTTTTAAAAACTTTTCACACTCCTCTAAAAAGTGAACTAAATGAGATGGAATCCCATCTACATAAAGAGGAAATGCAATTACTAATCTATCACAATTAAGTATAGAATTAAGAGCATCAGGATATTTAGAAGGGTTATCTACTTTAAATGTAAAAACTTTATTATCCTTTTGAATAAGTTGTTCTACTTCAGATAAAAAATATTGTGAATTATTTTTATTTACTTTTGGACTACCATTTATCATTGTTATATTCATATAGATTCACCTCTTATATCTTGTATATTTTCATAAAAACAAACAGAGTGTTCTTTCATATTAAAATTTATAGAATTTCCATGTACTAATTTGGTAGCAGTATCTTTTTCAGCTTCTGTAATGTGATTTCCATAGAAGATGGCTTTTAAATTTATCTGTTTGCTATATCTACTTTTATGACGCATCATATTATCTTTCATTACAAAGTATGGTAGGATATAGCTAATACTTTTATCAAGTATGTTTTTTACAAAAGGGCTGAATCCTCCATAACAACATCTGCTTATTATAACAAGCCCATCAGATTCATTTATAAGTTTACCCATATTGCTATAATAATCTTTTACAACACATTCAGTAGGTGTTTTAATCCAGCAGCCAAAACAGCCAATACACTTGTGAATCTCCTTTGTGTTTGGAAGTATTTTTATATCGTCATCAAGTTTAGGTGATAGTTTATCTAATTCTTCTTCAGTTAAATCATGTATTAAAAGTCTCATAAGTTTCATCTCCTTTTATGTATGCTTATTTCTAAAAATTATATCTTACAAATTTTTTAGTAAATCTTTACACCAGTTAATTACAAAATTATAATAGTCAACTCCATAAACCATTGTGGAATACATGTATGCATATTGTTCAATACAATGATTTTTTTCTGCATCAATTTTTTGTTTATTTAGTTTATCTGAGAGTGATTCAACCTCAGCTATAAATAGTTTTAAGTTTGTTTCAATTATTTCTTTAGGTAGATACTTGTAAAAAAATATATTAACAAGATGGTCTTGCTTTGTTTTAGAAAATTTTATCGGTTTTTTTAGCCATTCAAGAAAGTATTCTTTACCTGCATCAGTTATAGAATATATTTTTTTTAATTTGCTACCATCAATAGCTTCATGACAGTGGATATATCCCTTTGTTTCTAATCTTTTAAGTGCTGGATAGATACTGCCAAAACTAGCATCAAAAAAGTATGATGTACTATGTGACATCCATTGCTTTAAGTCGTACCCACTTAATTTTTCTTCCATTAAGAATCCTAAAATAATGTATTCTAACATATTGCCTCCTAATATCAATTAGATATATATCGATTCGATATAAATATTATTACAGATAATAAATATTGTGTCAATATGATTTTTAAAATAAACTTAAAAGGAATTAGGAATTAGGAATTAGGAATTAGGAATTAGGAATTAGGAATTAGGAATTAGGAATTAGGAATTAGGAATTAGGAATTAGGAATTAGGAATTAGGAATTAGGAATTAGGAATTATTTATGTAAATAGATTAATATAAAAGGTAATTAAACATTAGTGAAAAATTAAAGATAGTTAAATTAAAGTAATGGTCTAATATATGAAATTTATAGTGACTTTATAATTTAAAGATAAACTTGGGTGCTATTGACAAAGAATAAAAGTAGCAGTAAAATAATTGCATGAGCAAATAGATTATTGCGCACGCAAAAATCAGCGATAAATAATAAATAAGGAGAGAATATGAGACAGCTATTAAAATGGGTTTCCATTATAAATAGATATAATACAAATTATATTGACAGGAAATTGGCGGACATTGGAATCAATAATAGCCAATATTTTTATGTGTTACACATATGTAATAATCCAGGTATTACACAAGATACTATATTTGAAAAAATCCTTGTAAATCCTAGTAATATAACAAGAGCTTTGGCAAATTTAGAAAAAGAGGGATTTATCACTAGAAAACCAAGTGTAAAGGATAAAAGAACATGGCATTTATATCCTACAGAGAAATCTTTAGAATGTTATGATGAAATATTAAAAATAACAAATGAATATGTAGAAGAATTGTTGGGTTCATTTGAAAAAGAAGAGAAAGAGTTGTTTATATCAATGTTAGAAAAAGTTGCATTTTTAGCTATTGATATGAATGAAGAAGCAAAATTGGAGGCGAAGGAAATTGGAAGAAAACTATAAAGAACCATTGGAATATGATAAAGTTTCAAAATTATTAACTAAGTATGCAATTCCTAGTATTATAGCAATGTTAGTAAGTGCCTTATATAACATTGTTGACCAAATATTTATTGGGCAAGGTGTTGGGGTATTAGGTAACGCTGCTACAAATGTTACTTTCCCATTAACTACAATATGTACAGCAATTGCCTTATTATTAGGTATTGGAGGCGCATCTAAATGCTCATTAGAATTAGGAGCTAAAAACTCAGAAAAGGCTACAAAAGCAGCAGGAAATTCAATCTGTTTGATGGCTATTTTTGGAGTAAGTTTGTTTATAATAGTATCAATATTCTTGACACCATTATTAAAATTCTTTGGCTCTACACCAGAAATACTACCTTATGCACACACATACACAAAAATTACATCAATCGGATTACCATTTCTTATAATGTCCACTGGAATGAGTAAGTTGATACTTGCAGATGGAAGACCAAAAGCTTCTATGTTTTGTATGCTAGTAGGAGCAGTCATCAATACAATCTTAAATCCATTATTTATATTTGTTTTTAATATGGGTATTGCTGGGTCTGCTTTAGCAACTGTCATTGGGCAGTTTATATCTTTTGCAATAAGTATTTATTATATAAAGAACTTTCAACATATCAAATTACATAAGAAAAGTTTTAAATTAGAGAGTATAATTTATAAACATATATTTGCACTAGGTTCAAGTTCATGTTTTAATCAATTAGCAATGACTGTAACACAGATAGTTATGAACAATACATTGGCATACTATGGTGCTAGGTCAGTTTATGGAAGTGAGATTCCACTTGCTTGTGTTGGTATTATTATTAAAGTAAATATGATTTTTATATCTATAATTATAGGTATAGCACAAGGTATGCAACCTATTATAGGATATAATTATGGAGCTGAAAATTATAATCGTGTAAAAGAAGCATATAAGTTAGCAGTAGGAAGTGCAACTGTTATAGCTATTATTGCATTCTTATGCTTCCAACTATTCCCACGACAAATTACATCTATATTTGGTAATGGAAATGAGACTTATTTTATATTTGCAGAACATTATTTTAGGACTTTCTTGTTCTTAACATTTATAAATGGTGTTCAAATAATATCATCAACTTTCTTTACATCAATTGGGAAATCAGTACTGGGACTTTTTACTTCTTTGACTCGTCAGATTCTATTCTTAATTCCATTGATAGTAATCTTACCAATGTTTATGGGAATTGATGGAGTAATGTTTGCAGGTCCAATAGCAGATGCTGCAGCGGCAATTGTATGTATATACTTTGCACTTCATGAAATGAAGTCATTAACTATAAAGCAAAATAAGATGATTGGTAATCATAAGGAGATTGTGGAAGTATAAGAGAATCTCTAAGAAATGTAATAAATTAAATTTTATTGATTAATACTAAAATAATATTCATGTATAATTTTAGAGGTGCATTTTCAGGAACTACAGTGAGATTGCAGAGTATAGATACTTTATCTTACTTGAAAAGATTGTTTAAAAAACACTCAAATCTGCATAATAGCTCATGAAAATGCACTATTTATAATGCTTATTTTTTTAATAAAACTAAAAAACTATCTCCATTCAGTTACATTACTCAATGGTAATCTAGGTCTCATTGATGGTTCTTCATCAGGATAACCTAAAGATATTGCAGCTACCAATTGATTATCTGTATCTAGCCACTCACATAATTCACGATATGCAAAGTATACATCACAAATCCAAAGACTACCTAGACCTAATTCTACAGCCATAAGTGACATGTTTTGAATGGCAGCTCCAATTGATTGTATGTTTGCCATTTCATAGAAGCGTTCTTCAGCAGATAAGCTTTCTAAAGGTGATTTACCTAATTTGTTTAAAATAAAGATTGTTACTGGAGCTTGTTCCATAATTTCAACTGTGTAATTTGCACCAGCTATATGTTGACGACTCTCTGGAAGAAGTCCATTGTCATCAATTTCATTTTGAATACCCTTACTCATGGCTTTAAGCATAGATTCTTTTTCATTTTCAGTGACAACAACAAAATGCCATGGTTGTCTGTTTTTAGATGAAGGTGCATTTATTCCAGCTTCAATTATTTTTTCTATGGTTTCATGTGAAATACTTTGATTTTTATATTTTCTAATACTGCGTCTTTTTGATATAGAATCACTTATCATCTTAAGTAACCTCCGTTTATTTTTTGGGAAAATACATTTGAGTTTTAGTTTCCATTTTTAATTATTTTAGCATTAATCAGGAAAAAAGTCATTAATCTTGGTATAGGGCTGTATTTGATATTATATTAAGGACTATATAGAAGAATAAACTATAAAAATTTAGTATTGTTTTGTGAATTATATAAAATTCTATAAAGCAGGAACTTTATGGTTTTAGTCATGAGAGGTTCAGATGTTTAAAAGAGTAACATATATGTTTTCTATTAAAAGTTACATATGAAAGTATTGGATACTTATAAATATAAAATATTGTGAATAAAATATGATAAATATAATAATCTATATGTTTACATTAGAGAATTTATATACTATAATTATTTAAAACTAAATATGAACACTGAAGAGGTGATGTAGTGAAATTAGATATGGATAGTATGATATATATACTAATTTATATGACATTATTGGTATCTATCATTGGAAGTATAATTTATTTTTGTAAAGACCTCTTAAATCATAGAATTACATATGTTTTAATAAGAAACATATTTGTAAATAGAAATACATACTCTGAAGAAAGATTGCCTAAACAGTATATCATTTTTCAAAAATATGATATTTGGAGGTATTGTAGTCTGTTTTAATTTGAAATGAATCTATTATAATTCTAAAGATTAAAAATAAAAGGAGATAATAAAATGGATTTCATTTCAAGTATATTACAAGGATTATTAAGTATATTATTTAACTTTACAGGAGATTTTGGGATTTCTATTGTACTTATAACTTTAATAGTGAAGTTAGTACTAATGCCACTGTCATTGAAACAAAGATTTTCTGTAAAAAAACAGCAAGAATTAGCAGAAAAAATGGAACATATAAAAGAAAATTATAAGAATGATACTAAAGAATTGGAAAAGCAAATACAAGTAAATTCTGTAGAAAGTATGAAGAGTATGCTGGGATGCCTTATAATTTTAGTGCAAATGCCAGTAGTATATGCGTTATATCATGTATGTCTAGATATGACAAAGGAATTTACAACAATTATAATTCCATGGATTGCTAATTTAGGTACATTTGATAATTTATTTATATTGCCTTGCATATATACATTAATTATGTTAGCTTCAAATTTGGTGAATTATATACCGTATTTTAAGGTGAATTCTCAAGTAAAGTTTAACAAGCAAATGGCTTTAGTGACTACTATAACAAGTCTTATATTGACTGCTAGAACTCCAGTAGCGATAGGTCTGTACTTTATAACAAGTGCAATTTACTCATTAATTGAAGATATTTGTTTTAGAATATATTTTAATCGAAAAAATAGAATAGTAGCAAAGTAATATAATTATTATTCTAGACATATTTTAGCCTGCTAACTTGAGATATAGTTAGCAGGCTATTTTTATTAGTAATACTATAATAATACTATTAAAAATAGTTTCAAAATAAATAAATTAATATAGGCTAAAATAAAGTATACAAAAAAGAAGCTAGATTTACATAACTGCTGATGATGAAGTTGAATCACTTACAATATTAAAAATAGTTATATAGATTTAATGGAATTAGATATTATGATTCCATATTTAAAATGAATTCTCAGCATTTAGAGTTTCACGTGAAAGAGCTAAGATGATTATTAAGACAAGTATATAATTTTAGTTGAGCATTATATAGTATTATTATTTTAGTATAGATTACTTGGATTCTTTTGACTTAAATATTCCTTGCTTATAAAACTGTTTTGAGTAGGGAATAGACAAGGCGAAAAATAAGAGCATAATACCTGCTATTATGATTAAATTATTAATAGATAGTATATCTGCCATTGGTCCAAAAACCATCATACCAAGGGGAATAAAGCCTGTATATATGATGATAGGTAAACTAAGAACTCGACCTTGCATTTGCGGTTCTACATGTTCTTGCAACATAGTCATAGCTGATGCTTGAATAATTGGAATAGAAAAATTGGTAAAAAACATAAATATAAAAAATTGCCAAGCGTGCGTTACAAGACCTAAAATAATTGAAAAAATAGCATAAGATAATATTGCTAAGAAAAATGTCTTATTTCTGTTTTTAAAGCCACCAAAGATTCCTATAACCAATCCACCTAAAACCATACCTAAAAACCCAATCATTTCAATAATAGACAGATACATATAACCCTTGCCAAATGTACGTTCAATCAATAGCCCTATAAGAAAACCTGATGGAACACAAAGAAGCATGAATGCACTATAAGTAAAAAGTATTTTTCTAATGAATTTATTTGAAAAGCAGTACTTTATTCCCGATACCATATCTGTAAAAAATGATACTTTTTCAACTTGCTTTGGTATGTTATGTTTAGGAATCTTGATAAATATCAATAACACAATAGCTATAATTGCAGTAAATATATCGATTAAAAGAATTTGATTTATTTTATTCCCAAAGCTAAGGATTGCTGCAGCTACAATAGGAACTATAAATTGTACTATAGATTGTAGACTACCATTTATGCCATTAAAACGCATTAAATGTTCTTCTGGTACAAGTTGAGGAATCATTGCGCTTACAGCAGGTGTCTGCACACCACTTCCCAATGAACGTATAACAGATACTATTGCTATAGCTATCATTTCATTCTTTGTTCCAGTTGATGACATCATAAATAGTATTAGAACTACTGTAGAGATAGCAATTATTGAATCTGATACAATGATGAGTACTTTCCTATTGTAATAGTCTGCCCATACACCAGCAAAAAAAGAAATTATCATTTGAGGGATAAAGGAACATACAGTTAAAATTGTTACCCATATTCCTGATGATGTTTGAAGTGTGACATACCATATAAGAGCCATCTGTACAAGCGATGAGCCAAATAAGGAAATATATTGACTTGCTAGAAAGGTAATTACTTTTTTCTTCCATGTAGAATTAGTATTTTTGTTTTCCATTCTATTCCTCCTTTGATTTGTGTGTTGAATTTTTCTCGCTCTTAAGGATAACACACAAATCAAAGTCTGGAGTTAGAGTGTAGGGTTAAGAAAATTGTTTTTTCATAATTTGAAGATGAGCTTTCATGGTTTTTGCATTATGTTCAGCTTCTTTCAATGAAGTTATCAACTTATCACACACTGATATAATTTCATCATCATCTTTTGGAGTATCGATGACAGTTTTAATATTAGTGTCTGGATTACAAGATAAAGCATTTAACATTCGTAAAATGGCTGAAAGAGAATAGTTCGCACAACGAAGAGAACTTATAATTTTAAGTCGTTTTATATCTTCATCAGTATATACACGATAACCATTTTGTTTTCTTTTTACTTTTAGTAAACCATTCATCTCCCAGTTTCTTAAAGTATCTATTGTAACTTTTAAGTGTTCTGCAGTTTCTTTTCTAGTTAGAAATAGTTTATCTGTTTCAGTAGTAGTTCCATTTAAAATTTGTGCGACTATGGTAAGAGCCTCCTCAGCATTGGATTTTTCTATTTCTAACTGTTGCAAGTATTGGTCTACAAGACAGATAGCCTTGTCAAAGTCTCTATTTGCTGATGTTTTGATAATCTCAAGGGCGTTTTTTCTCAACCCTCTTTGCATAACTTCAATTTTTAAGGCTGTGCGAGCAAATCTAAATTGTTCTATATGAAAATCATTAAAGATACGATATCCATTGGTATTACGTTTAGGTCTAGGTATTAAGTTGAGTTCTTCATATAAACGAACTGTATTAGGATGTACACCAATTAAATCTGCTATTTCTGATGTTGTGTAAGTGTTCATTAGTATTCAACTCCTTTATGTATGTAGTATCAATCATAATATCACTAAACCAAAGTCTGGTGTTATAGTGGAGGGTTTTGCTATCTGTAGTATAGTTAATCTATTATAGCAGTAAGTATATGTTTTTGAATAAGTTCCCATCTATCACGTGGTTTAAAAACTATCTTAGATGGTATGGCTATTACTAAGTCATATTGTGGAATACAACAGATAGCATTTCCCCCAGCCCCCATTGCTGAATACCATAAAACTCCGTCTTTTTCACATAACCACCATAGATAACCATACTCATTAGTATTCATTTTGACTGATTCTTCAATCCATGATTTAGATATAATACTTTTATTATTCCAAATACCATTATTTAAATACAGAAAACCAAATCGTAACATATCTCTAGCACTCAATGTAAGCCCCCAGCCACCTGTAGAATTACCTTGCCTATCTTTTGACCAACCCTTAAGGTTTTTCCCAAATAAATCTTCAAAACCGAAATCATTCATATCATAATCTGGTATCACTTTCATACCAATAGGTTTAAATAAGTGTTCATTAGCAAATTCACGAGCAGATTTACCAGTAGTCTTCGTGATAATTGCTGAGAGTAGGTGAGTTCCAGCAGAAGAATATTTGAAAGTCCCAATGTTACCTTTTTGACCAAGTTGATTAAGGATATACTTTATCCAATCCTTCTGTTTACAAAGTCTCTCTAATGACTCAGTCATATTTTTAAAAGGGTATGGTGCAGTCATTGTAAGTAAATGGCGTATAGTTACTGCCTTTTTACATATTTCAGAAGGACTACAAATGTATTCAGGGAAAAAATCAACAACTTTTTGGTCAATATCTTTTATATAGCCTTTATCTATTGCAATACAAATTAAAGCAGATATAATACTTTTTGTAACTGAGGCAACATGAAAAGTATCATCAACATTATAACCATTGTAATATTTTTCAAATACTATATTTCCTTTCCTTGAAATAATTATCCCATTTATATTACTGTATTGCGAGATTATTAAAGGTTCAAGTTGTGAGAGTTTTTTTGAACTCATACCAACGATTGAAGGGTCTACATTTTCAAATGTTAAATCTAAGCAGTTGTTTTTATTCATTATAGATACCTTCCTGTTATAGATTTTGGATTTTCTTTTAGAGAGTTAGGAGAGCCTTCTGCAATTATATAGCCTCCCTTATCGCCACCTTCTGGACCAAGTTCAACAATCCAGTCACAAACTTTTAAAACATCTATGTCATGTTCAACAACGATTACAGAGTTTCCATTTGCCACTAACTCATCCAATAGTTTTATTAATTTAGCAGTATCATATAGACTTAGACCAGTAGTTGGTTCATCCAACACATAAAGGATATTACCAGTTCGTTTTTTACCAATTTCTTTTGCAAGCTTGATTCTTTGAGACTCACCTCCACTTAAAGTAGGAGTAGGTTGACCCAGTTTTATATATCCCATACCTATTTGTTCTAGTACATTTAAGTGTGAAACAATATTTGGAATATCTCCAAAGAAATTTACAGATTCAGATACACTCATATTTAAAATATCATGAATATTTTTATTTTTATATTTAATAGATAAAGATTCGTCATTAAATCTCTTTCCATGACATTCATTACATATATGGTCTATACTCAAGTTACTACCCAGCCAGACTTTTTCATATCCACTGCCACTACATTTAGGACAAGCTCCTTTAGAATTAAATGAAAAATGGCCAGCTGTAAATCCTTGAGCTATTGATTCTGGCTGATTTGCAAATAATGTACGTATCTTATCCCATATACCAATATAAGATGCAGGGGTTGAATTCATATTCTTACCAATAGGGGACTGAGATATCTCTGAATATCCAGAAATATACTTAGTGCCTATCAATCTGTCTGCTATAGTTTCAACAAGTGTATAATCATCTTCATCGCTTATTTCACTATCTGTGCTACTTGTTTGACTATTGATATTGTGGTTATTAAAGTAACTTCTAAGAAGAGGAAGTAGGGTGTCTGACACAATAGAACTTTTTCCACTGCCTGATTTACCAGATATTCCAACCATAGCACCCAAAGGCAATGATACTGTTACATTTTTAAGGTTATTTGTATTTGCATTTTGGATAGTTATACAAGGTATTTTATCAATATTCGTAATATTTTTAGAGGTCAATCTATTAGGCATTGAGTATTTTCCTGATAAATATTGTCCAGTGAGAGATTTATCTGATTGAAGTAGACCTTCTAAATCTCCTTGATACACAAGTTGCCCACCTTCAATACCAGCCTTTGGTCCAATATCAATGATATGCTCTGCCATTTCAATTGTATTTTTGTCATGTTCAACTACTATGACTGTATTACCTAAGTCTTTAAGTTTTTTGATGGATTTCAAGATGTCTATTTTTTCTGATTCATGTAATCCAGCAGTTGGTTCATCAAGCACATAAATTAATGAATCCATCTCTGAATCAAGATGTGAATTTAAAAATAGTCTTTGTATCTCTCCACCACTCAAAGTTGACATTTCTCTGTATAAGGATAAATGGCCTAATCGTGATTCTATTAGGTGGCTAGTTTTAGTCAAAATATCATTTATAAGGTTTGTACCAAATGTATTTAAATTCTCTTGATTCAATAAAGTTTTAAGAAACTCATCAATTTCCAAAATAGTCATTTTTCCAAGCTCACCGATATGTTTTCCATTTAAGAGTACTCCACGTGCTTCTTCACCAATCTTAAAACCATGACAATCCGAACAAGTAGTCATAGTATAAATTCCATTTAAATCTTCACCTCTTTTGTAACGGTTGTGAAATAATTTGGATAAAGAGGAACTTTTTTTACCATTTTCATAATGACCATAGAGTACTTCATTTTTTACTTCCTCAGGTAATTGTGAGAATTGTATTTCTAAGTAATCTTTGAATTTTTTAGATAATACTCTCAAATATCCTGGTGTAATTTTTGCTCTATTCAAGACTTGTTTTAGGGTATCATGTTTATCTAAGACTAGCTTTTCAATATTAATCTCAAAATATGCTCCATGTCCAGAACATTTCATACACATTCCGTCTGAAGAATTGTAAGAAAAATAACTTGGTCTCAATCGTTCCTCTTTATGACCACAATCATTACAAACTAGATTAGTGCCTACAGGAGTACTACACATCGTACACATTATCTGTCCTTCTGTTGAGTACAATAGCGTAAGCATATTAAGGATATTGGTTCTTGTGCCTACTGTTGAACGAGGATTACTTTGACGAATAATATTTTGTTGGACGGCTATTGTAGGAGCTAAACCTTGAATATTATCAAATTTATCTTCCTTATCAATTCCTGAAAGTATGCCTAAAGATTGCAGATATTGTTTACGCCCCTCTTCAAATACAATGTCAAACATAAGGCTGGATTTACCTGAGCCACTGACACCTGTTGCAACAACAAGTTTGTCTTTTGGGATAGAAACATCTATATTTTTAAGATTGTGTATCTTAGCTCCATTAATTTTTATTTCTTTCATTGGTTCACCTCATTTTATCAATCTTATCAAAACATAATATAGGGATGTCTGAATCCTTAGTACAAGAATAATTTAGAGTAGGTTATTAAAAAGGTTCTATAGGTAAATATATATCAACTAAGTGCCTATTTTGAGGGTGATTGTTTGGGTTATTAAGATATACTTCAAAAGGAAATGATGAACGTAACTTGTAATTGCCATTTGATAGCCATTCATTATACATAAAATCCCAAGCATCACTGTATTCATGTTTTGAAATATCGAAATGTCCCACAAGATACTTTCCAGAAGGTATTATCATATTACCAATATTATCATTTTCTTTAACAATCTTGTTGTCTGGAATTGTCATACAAATACTAGTTCTTAATTGATGTTCCTGTGTAAATTGTGGATTATCATGGTATATAGCTAATATTTTTGTATTATCAAGTTCAATTAGATTCTGCTCACTTACATATGTAAAGAGCTTTTCTAAGAGTTTTGGGAAAGTACTGGTTAGATTACCATATGAACCAGTATATCTAGTATAAACAGTATTCATATCATCAAGTTCTAGAATTTCAATTTCACCCTTAACCTCTCTAGTATTCTTGCATTTAGGTTTTGATATGCTTCTATTGTACTGAGAAATTTTATATGGTTCTTTGCAATTCTTGCTATAATTATTTCTATATTTTATAGGGCTTATTTTATAATAATTTTTAAATGCTCTAGAAAAAATTGCAGAATCAGTAAAACCAAAGTAGTGTGCAATATCAGTAATTGTCATATCAGTACGATGAATAAGAAAAGCTGTTGCGTTTTCTAGTTTTAGTCTATTTACATACTGAGATAAAGTTTCTTTTTCTATAGCTTTGAAAATTCTATGAAAATGAAACTTTGAAAAACCTGCTATATTGGAAAGTTCATCAAGAGAAAGTGGTTCATGTAGATGTTCTTCTATATAGTCTTGTACTTTGCAAATACGATTTAGATATTCTGTTTTACTTTTTGAGCTTGTCATAAATATCCCTCCTCATTGTGTAAACTGTATATATTAACTAAGTGATAGTAATAATATTTTATATATTTGTAATTTATGGAAAATAAGGTGGTATCCAATTTTTTATAATTAATAAAAAGTATAAGATGTCTTATATTTGTCTTTGTAGATATCAGTATGATATTCGTAATAATTAGTATACCATAGTGATTTATTTTTGATTGTGTATTTATATAAATACATAACTTATTATATGGGATAGTTATCAGATGAATAAGAACTGAAGGTAGTTAAGGTAGAGTAGTTTAATATATAGTACAAAAGCATAGAGAATATAAAATAATATTAAAAAATTACATACTAAATTTAATAAAATTTTTATATTAAAAATAATATTAAATTTATTGTTTAAATAAAAAAGTTAAATCTACACCATTAACTTATTATACTTAAAACTTTAAAATAAAAATAATCATCTAATAAGTTATTTACAAATCTAAATACTTTTATAAATGATTATTTATTTAAAATGGAGGAGTGAGAATATGAGTAATAGTTTTTATCAATTAAATTCAGCAGTATTATATTTTAATGAACGAAGTGATGTAAATAGAATAAGATTTAATCATTATGTAATGAGAAAGGAAAATATACAAAGATTAAAAAAGACTTTGCCAAGAGGACAATTTATGATGACAGTAAGAAAAGCTGCATCAGACCTTGATGTATCCATATCTACAATAAGTAGACTTGTAAATGAGTTTATAGATTTAGGTATATTGAGACTAATAAGTAGAGGAGTAAAGGGAAATTGTTGTTCTGTATATAGTTATGTTTGTTCTGAAGATAGTAATACAGAGGTTGTAACGAAAAATAGTGATATTTTCACAAATATAGAGAAATATATTAATGGAACTATTAACAATAATCAAAAATCAATGAAATATAAGCATAGAGATGGGTTGTTCAAGCGTAATAATACCAACACATATGGCTGTATAGATGAAGAGAGTATAGATGAAGATTATGAGTGGGTAATTGATACAGGATGTGAAACAGAAAATGAGACAAAGAAAAAAGAGTTATTAAAAAACAATTTAAATAAAAAGAATTTAAATAAAAATGCACCTGAAGAATCAACTTACCAAGCTTTAGAAAGTATTCATGAAGTTATTATAAGAAAACTAAATAATGAATCAGGAAAAAATTTTAAAGTTGATTTAGGTATAACTAAGGAGATTATAGATGAAAGATTAAAAGAAGGGCATTGTTTAGAAGATTTTTATAAGGTTATAGAGTCAAAGGTAAAAAGATGGAGATATACATCTATGGAGATGTATATAGAGCCAGCAATTTTGTTTGGATGTGACTTTGAGTCGTATTTAAGTGAAGGAAGTTCTTTAAGACCTTGTAATTATGGAGATAGATGTGAGGATATGTATGAGTAACTGTAGAGAGATATTTATTAAGAGGTTAGTTTGTTTTTAGTTGATTAAAATATGAGTATATGTAAGGATAAACAGTATATTAAAAAATAGTGTGCATTTTTTTAGTGAGAAGTGCACACTATTTTTTTAATATATTGGAGAAATATAACCCATTTGAATTGCTTTTGTGATAGCTTCAACTGATGAAGAAACATCTAGTTTGTCATATATGTGTTGTAGATGATTTGATAATGTTCTTTCACTTATGTACAACTCGTAAGCAATCACTTTTCTTTTTTTACCACTACAGATAAGCTGTAATATTTTTTTCTCCATACTTGTCAAACCTTCAATAATTATTTCATCGTTTTCAGATGTAAAACAAGTTCTACCTTGATATACCTTTAATAGAGAATCAATTAAACTATCAGGACTAATATTTTTATTAAGGAATCCGCAGATACCTATTTTTTTAGCTTCATATTTATAAACAGGCAGGTCATATCCTGTTAACATTATTATTTTAATGGTAGGGTTAATCTTTAATAAATTATAAGCTACTTTTAAGCCGTCATATTCGCTTAAGTCTTTAAGATTTATATCCATTAAGACAATGTCTATTCTTTTACCTACAATCACTTCTGATAAATTATGAACATCTTGTGTAGAATAAAATTGTTCAATTTCATCATATTCTTCTAATGCAATGGACAAGCTCTTAGCAAAAAGTGTATGGTCATCAACTAACAAAATATTTATAAGAACCATCTCCTTTCATAGGAATTGTAATTTGTACACAAGCACCATGGGGTATGTTATCAGATATGTTTATTGTTCCTCCTAGATTTTCTACTTGTTCTTTAATTGATGCAATTCCTTTATGCTTTGTTGTATCTAAAGAGATTTTAGATATACCTAGATGAGTTTTGAGGGATGTATTTGTAACACCATTATCACTAATATCCAATTTTATTATATCTTTTTCAAGTGATAAAGTTATCCATGCATGGCTACCATTTGAATGCTTATATACATTTGTTAGCAATTCTTTAATTAAACGGTATATCAATATATCGTATGGCTCAACCAAAAATAAAGTATCAGAACATATAAATGAAACTGAAATATTTCTTTGTGGAAAAGTTAAGGAAACACTTTCAATCAAATTCTGATAATTTTCTTTTACTGTTAGATTTTTTAATATTACAGGATGATAGTCTTGCATTTGCTTTCTTATACGTGTATTTAAATCATTAAGTGTATCACATATAATATCCTGTATTTCTGGGCGATGTGACTTGTTAGTCATATTTTTTATTGAAAGCAAGTCTTGTAATATATCATCATGTAAAAAATTAGAGAACTCTGTCTTTAGCCGTTCCTCTTGTTGTAATCTATCTAATGCTAGAGTATACTTACTATCTTTAGTTATTTGTTTTTTTTCATATTTTAGATTAAATTCCAAAATAATATTACAAATAAAAATTAACATAAACAAGGTGTTTATAGCTATCAATATTATAGATAAATTGCCACCACTAAATATTACTATCATACTAATTAATGTGATACTTATAAAAAGAAGAATAATCCTTTGTTTTAGGCTAAAGATTGTTGAAAGAGGAAAACTATCATTTTCTCTAAGTACAATCCCATGAATACTCATAGAAAATATCAATACAGTTAGATAGATTCCAAAATTACTAATATGATTTGAAATTTTTATTGTGAAAAAGTAATAAATAATAAATCCTATTAGTGTTATAAATATAGAAATAAATATAGGCTTTTTTTCACTTCTTATGACAAAATCAATCCTTTTCCAATGGTAAAAAACAATATATAAAAAGCATGCTATACTTACTACAAACTGTAGTCCATACATACCAGCATACATTCTTTTAGAAATAAATGTTCCTATAACTGTACCAAAGCAAGTGATAAATAATAAAATATCTGTTATCTTGCGAAACTTATATCCGCTACCTTGAAACAAGAATAAAAGTATAAATTTGATGGAGATATACAATATAATTGGGCTTAATATTTCAAAAACAATAGTACTTACAGGTGTTGCTATAGAGGATAAGAGTAAATACCAACTATCAAGCATTAACAATCCACAAAACAATGAGATAGTATTATTTTCTCTGACATTACAAGATGTTATATATGTAATATCTATAAGTAATAATGTTGAGATTATCAAGGGAATGATGCTTTGTATATTCAGATAAGTTTCAACATTTGTAGACAATACCATAAAGAGGAATGATAAGATATAGTTTCCTAAAAATAGTATTTTTAAATTAAAGTTTGGCAATTTTATACACCTCCTTATAGATTTATAGTGTGTATTATATTAGGCTCATGACTATATCAAATTTATGAGTTTATAATTTTTATTATATAAAATATTTATAAATAAATAAAGTGGACTAAATCGTCACATATTTAAGTATGACGATTTAGGTAAATATCATTTTTTTAATACGATTTTACAACAGGTTCTAGTAGTGAGTATATAGTATATTAAATATACTATGGCAGTTAAGAAAATAGCAATAATTACAGGTATGTATTGTGAAAACGAGCTTCCAAGTAAATTTTGCATCAAAGCAGTTTTATAGACCAAAGTAGCAAATACACAATCCAATATCCCAAGTAAAAATGGAATATTAAAAAATGGCAACACCTGCTTCTTGATAATTTTTTTTATTTGAACATTAGTGTAGCCCATTTTTTGTAAAATATCATAGTCAGACTTTGAATCTGAAACTGCTGATATATTGTTAAAGTATAAAATACTTCCAACAGCAATAAAAAATAAAACAACAAGAAATCCTATTAGCAGGAATGTAGAGCTATTAATTGATAATAAGTCATTAATCCTGTGGGAATGACCTTGTAAATAAGGACTTTTATTTAAATAATCTGAGATGTCACTATATAAATTTTCGTTATTTTTAATTGATTTACCATTGATACTTACAATACTTGTTACTGGTAATTTATTTTGAGCTATTTTCTTATATATACTATCACTAACAACGAGAGTTCCAACACTATTACCAAAAGAGATGGCATTATTTAGAGATGTCTCTGTTACTATTATAGGTGTTTTTGTATCATTGATGAGTAGTGGATAAATCATTCCATTTTCACTACTTCCATCATTATTCGGTTGATACTTTACCAAAATACATTCATTATCTCTTAAAGGAGTAAGTTGTTTTAGTAGTTTTGTTCGATTTTGTCCCTTTAATAAAGTGTAGTAATCAGAAAAAGATATACATTCAAACCCTGCCTCTCTAGGAATAAATTTTTTTAATGAACTATTATTAGATAAATCATTCCTAGATGTACCAATCGTATATTCAATTGGAAGGTCTTTTGTTGAAGATTTTACTTTATAAATATCTGTCTGTGTAAAAGTAACATCGTCTGTATTCGATGTATATTGACTTACAATTTGTTTTACATCTTCAATTTGCTTATTTCTTTCTACTCTAAATTCTATCTCTGAAGGTGCAATACGTGAAATTGATGCAATAGGATAATATAAAGAGAGTGCCATGACACTTGAAACTGTTAAAGTAGCAGCACAGAGCAGTGTAAGCATAATCAGAGTCTTAGAATTTGAGCGAATACGATAGATAAAGTTTGGAGTAGTTATTATCTTTATATCTGTATAGAAAGCTTTTTTATTTTTTTTGCTATGTTGCATAATGTATGGAAGAAAGGAACTGATAAAGAGAATTGTACCAACTACAATAAGAATCATAGTTATCAAACCTATTTGATAAAATCCTATACATATCCATACTGACTTAGTTCCACGAAGAATATCTAATGCTAGACAATAGCCACTTAAAATCAGAATAAAGCCTATAAAAGCTGGAATTTTTCGGAACTTCAACTTTTTTTCTGCACTTTTTTTATATCTTACTAATTTTATAAGTGAAGTCTTAAAAATAAATTTAGCGTTTAATATAGCTATTACTAAAACAACTAAGACTATAAAGAGTGTTGTTTTAGATATTGCACTCATATTAAAAAATGGGATTTGTGAATTGTCAATTGACAAATTGAGAAGTGCATTAATTCCAAAGACAATACCTTTATGAACCAATGCCCCTAATATCAATCCAACAATAAGAGCTCCAATACAAGTTAATATATTCTCAAAAGTAAGTAGTGATAGGACTGTAAACTTACGGTAGCCAAGTAAAGTATATATGCCAAGTTCTTTTGTACGACGTCTCAAGAAGAAGCGATTTGAATATGTCATATAGAAGATAAGAAATACCATTAAAAATATGGAGATAACATTACACATAGACTCGACTCTGCCGTCAGTTGAAATCTTTTCTAACATTACCTTATTAACAGAAAATGAAGTAAATGCAAAAAATACAGTGATAACAAAAGAGACTGAAAGCATATATAGAGAATAGAATGAAAGGTTCTTTTTAAGGTTTTTTATTGCCATGTAAAAAATGTTCATTAAATTATCCTCCTATCTTTTAGTATCCAATTTTGTAATTTCTTTAATAATCAATTCATAAAATGTACGCCTGCTGTTTTGTTGCTTGTCTAGTTCTTTAATGATACAACCATCTTTAAAAATCAAAATTCGATTTGCAAAACTAGCTGCATAGGCATCGTGTGTTACCATTAAAATTGTTGTTTTCAATTCCTCATTTGCTTCTTGTAGTGAGTAGAGTAGCTCAGTGGCTGAGTTGGAATCTAAAGCACCTGTTGGTTCGTCTGCAAATAGAATGCTAGGTTGTTTAACTATTGCTCTAACTGCTGAAGCTCTCTGCCTTTGACCTCCAGATAATTCATTTGGATATTTGTTTAATTGAGCAGTTATACCAAAGCGTTCGGCTAGACTTCTTACCATGTTTTCTATTTTATCTGGATGTAGTTTTTGAAGTGTAAGGGGTACCGAAATATTCTCGAAAATTGTAAGGCTATCTAGTAAAAAATATTCTTGAAAGATAAAACCTAAATTATCTCTACGAAAATCAGCAGAACTGGTATCATTAAGTGATTTCAAGCTTACATTGTTTATGAAAATATCCCCACTTGTTGGTTTATCAATTGTAGATAATACGTTAAGAAGAGTGGTTTTTCCAGAACCAGAAGCCCCCATTATCCCTATAAATTCTCCTTCTGATACATTGAAAGATACCTTATCTAAACTTGGTTTTTGACCTTTAGTATAAATTTTAGTTATGTTATTTACTTTTAATATGGTATTCATTGTATATATCTCCTTTCATCTTGATACAGTCAAATTATATATCAACTTTATTGTTAATTCATGAGTAAATCACGCAACAATTTTTTGTAAAGTAATAAGGGAACTATTATTAAAGTATTGAAAGAGTAGATTATTATCAAGATATATAATGTTTAGTACATTTTTACTAGCTTTGAGTTAAAGCATATGTGATAGAGATACAATATTGAAAAAACAAAAAATAAAATAAAAGCCATAAATACAGGAAAATCCAGTATCTATGGCTTTATAATAACTAATAAAAGTATGTACTTTATTAATTATCTATTTCAAACTCTAATATCTTACCAGTAATTGCATTGATTGTTATCTCGTATTCAGTATTTCCTTTTCTTATTTCACCTTCATATTCTTTATCATCTTCATCATATTCAAATTTTACTATTTTCCCACCAGGTACTTTATCTAGCATTATTGATTTAGCTTTTTCAGCACCAATAATAGAACTATTGTCATTAGTATTAGAGTTATTGTTGTCATCAAAGTCATCATCATCAGAATCCTTGTCCATATCAATATCTACAATTCTTCCATCAAATGCATTTATCTCTAATTCATATGTTTTTTTATTCTTTACTATTTTAGCTTCATATTCATTATCTTCAGCATCGTATTTGCAATAGATTAAATTACCATTAGGAATAGCATCTAGTGCTATAGATTTAGCTTTGTCCAATGATATATTTTTTGTACCTAAATTGTTATCATTTAAGTCATCGTCTTTTTCAATTTCTATTATTTTTCCAGAGTATGCATCAATTTCTATTTCATATACAACATTATCTTTTAGAACTTTGCAGTCATATTTATTATCATCTTCGTCATAATAACAAACTAAAATATTGTTTCCTGGAAGAGCTTGTTTTAATATATTTTTAGCCTGTATTAAAGATATTTTCTTAGTTTTATTTCTTATATCAACATTTTTTAGTTTTAAAATATCTTCAAATGCTTTTTGGTTATATCCTCCTCCTACTTGTGTTATTTTATCTATGTCTTTATTTTTAATAAATTCTTTTTGACTATTTACAAGGCTACCATTAGATATCATTATAGGTGAATTTTCTTTAGCAGCTAGTACTCCTATTGATAATGAATCTACTAGTGCATTTTCTTGATTAATACCATCTTTGGCTACAAATATATTATTTATTTTCTTGTCCTTATAAAATTGTTCGATAATTTTTGCATTAGTATTGTTTCTATCTGAGCCACTAATTCTTTCTTTGTTTGGATATTTTTTTACTATGTTGTCTGATAAGACCTTATTTCCTCCAACTATATAGGATTTCTTTATAGATTTATTATTTAAGAAATTTATACTGTTGTTATTACTATTTTCATCTGATACTAGTATTATAGGCATATTGTGTACTGCTGCGGGAGAAGCTATACTAACTGCATCAGATAACCCCTTTAATCCATTTACAACAACAATATTTTCTACCTTTTTTATCTTATCTATTTCTTTAAGTACATTTGTAGACATTTTATATATATTATTTCCTGCTATTTTATTTATTTTTATGTTAAGTGATTTTATTTCATTTTCTACTTTATCAGAAATACTATTTCCACTATCTACTATGTACACGTTGTCTACACCAAGTCTCTTAAGTTCAGCTTTAGTCGAACTCTCGATACTATTACTGTTTACTAAAAGAATAGGTGCATTCTTTAGTATAGCAAATGGATTTGCACAAAGAGCACTTTGAATAGAGTTACCATTAACTAGAATAGCTGTTTTTGATTGAACCCATCCCAATTTACTTACTTCTACAGCTGTTTCAAATCTTGTTTTACCTATTAGTCGTTCTTGTTTTGTAGCGTTATTTGCAAAAATTACTGAAGAACTAGAAAAAAACATAACACCCGATACTAATATAGCTAAACTTTTCTTATTCATGTTTTTACCTCACAATCTTTAAAATTTTATTATTTAGCATTACTTAGTAAAATATAATCTTAAAATCAAGTTGATACTTAATCTAATATTATAAAATCAAAAGATAAGATTATTTAAACATAAAATTTTCCTATTTATATTTAATATTGTATCATAAATATAAATAGGAAAATGTTTTTTAAAAGGGGTATACACTATTCATTTTTATCATTTGACAAATAAGTTTTTCCCCATTGCTTCATATTTTCTAAAACAGGAACAAAACTTATTCCTAAATCTGTTAGAGAATATTCTACCTTAGGTGGGATTTCTTCATAAATATGTCTAGAGATGAAACCATCTGCTTCTAGTTCTCTAAGTTGTTTTGTTAATGTAGATTGAGTAATATTTCCAATCTGTCGTTGTAGTTCTCCAAATCGTCTTGTTTTTAAAGATATATAGTAGAGAATTTCAATTTTCCATTTGCCACCTAATATTTTTTGTATCTTGACTATCGTTTCACATCGTTCAACTTTTGATGAATTATTTTTCATAAAAACCTCTCCTTGAATTTAAGTATAAAGCAGAGTATTTTTAAATTCAACACACTTTATTTTGAGATACTTAGTAGCATATTTGATACTATAAACATAAAAAGACAGTACTTTTCCATTTCAATATGCAATGCTATTATTAGCCCTGAAAGAATTTTATTGATAGAGGAGAGTTGCGTTATGCCAGAAATAGAAAAAATAAATAAAAATTTACAGAAAACAGAAGTTTTTCAAAAGGGAATGTTTTCTAAAAAAAGTTTAAGAAAGATAATCATTCCATTGATAATTGAGCAGACATTGATGTTATCAATAGGTATGTTTGATACATTGATGGTATCTTCAGTGGGAGAAAGTGCAGTTTCTGGTGTTTCTCTTGTAGATACAATCAATACTTTGTTTATTTATCTGTTAACAGCTCTTGCTACTGGTGGTGCTATAGTAGCAGGTCAATATCTAGGTAGCAAAAACTCAGAAAAGAGCAATCTTGCTGGAAAGCAGTTGTTGATTGTCAGTTTAGGGATATCTATGTTATTTATGACAATCTGTTTGATTTTTAATCACAGACTTTTATCGTTATTTTTTGGAACTATAGAGCATGATGTCATGAGAAATGCCAGAACTTATTTCTATATAACAGCAGTTTCTTTTCCTTTTATAGCTATTTATAGTTCGTCAGTAGCTTTATTTAGAGCTATGGGAGATACTAAAATTGCTATGATTAATTCCCTTATTATGAATATAATCAATATAGGGGTAAATGCTTTATTAATATATGGTTTGCAATTAGGTGTATTAGGAGCAGCACTAGGTACTTTAACTGCACGAATGGTTGGAGCTACAACGACCATGCTTATGTTACGTAATCCTAAATTAAAGATTTCTATTCGTTCGTATTCTTTTTGGGATATTAACTTGGATATAATCAAAAATATCTTAAATATTAGTATTCCTGCAAGTCTAGAAAATAGTGTTTTTCAAATAGGAAGAATAATTCTTACAAGCTTGATTGCTATATTTGGAACAAGTGCAATTACAGCAAATGCAGTGACAGGAAGTCTCATTAATGTAGCAACTATTCCAGGTCAAGCATTAGGTCTAGCAATCACTACTGTAGTAGCTCAATGCGTAGGTGCTAAGGAGTTTGAACATGCCAATTTATATACAAAGTATATGCTTAAATTATCTTGGCTTTATATGATTATACTCAATTTAGGAATTTTACTTCTATTAAATTCTATTCTCAATCTTTACAATTTATCTAATATTACATTTTATTTGGCTTTTGAGATTATGATTATTCACATTAGTGGTTGGATAACTATTTGGCCTCTATCCTTTGTATTGCCAAATTCATTTAGAGCTGCTGGTGATGTAAAATACCCTATGATTATTTCTATTTTATCTATGCTTATTTTTCGTATTGGTTGTAGCTACCTATTAGCCTATGTTGTGGGAATTGGTGTTTTGAGTATATTTATAGCAATGCTTATGGACTGGGGTTTCCGAAGTATCTGTTTCTTGTGGCGTTGGAGAAGTGGGAAGTGGAAAGAACATTCAGTAGATTAATATCAAAAACTATATTTCTATAATATTTCTATCAAAAATAAAAAAATCTATTGACTTGAAGTTAACTCCAAGTAGTAAAGTATAATTATGTAAGAATTATATATATTCAAAAGAGAAGTTAAGAGAGAAATAAAACAAATAAGTTTTAAAGGGGGAAGTAAAGCAATGGAGGCAAAAAAATTAGGTTTTGGATTAATGCGTTTACCAATAAAAGATGAAAATGATGTTACAACTATTGATATGGAATATTTAAATAAAATGGTTGATACTTTCTTGGAGAGAGGATTTACATATTTTGATACAGCCTATGTATATCACATGGGAAAAAGTGAGATAGCACTGAGAGAATCTTTAGTAAAGAGACACAAAAGAGATAGCTTTACTGTAGCTACAAAACTACCATTAATGGTTTTAAAGAAAAAAGAAGAACAAGAGACTATTTTTAATGAGCAGTTAGAAAAGTGTGGTGTAGATTATTTTGATTATTATCTTCTACATAATATAGGTGTGTCACATTATGAAGTAGCTAAAAA
>NZ_JBJOCA010000037.1:0-38216 GCF_045898275.1 Clostridioides sp. GD02404 | reverse complement strand
TTTAAAAAAATAAGTTTGCTGGTGTGGCTCAACGGTAGAGCAGCTGACTTGTAATCAGCAGGTTGTAGGTTCGATTCCTATCACCAGCTCCAGTAAAGACTATGTTTTTGGCATAGTCTTTTTTTATTGTCTAATATATATTATTTTATAGTACATATTTTTAGTAATTTATGAGTTATTTACATAGAAAATAACACAGTCTAAAATAAGTATTTTAGACTGTGTCTAGAAGTTTTGAAATATCTCTAATTTGAAACTAATTTACCATGAATCACCATTCTAGCATCGTCAAATTCGTAAGTACAAGTAGAAAGTGTGACTATTTTATCATTAACATTAACTTTAATAGGTGATTTATGCAATGATTTAGAAGTAATATCTTTTATGTAATTTTGGTAATCTGATTCACTGTTAAAACTTGTTTTTAAATAGTCATAATCTGATTCTACAATGTAAGCAGAAAAGACATCATATAAAAATTCTTTTCCATTAATGATAATTTTTATTTGATTATTTTCTTTAAAAAATGTTTCATCTTTAAACTTATTTAGATTATTAAACATAGTTTTATTTTTCATATTATGTCCATATATTATGACGTTTTGGCCATCAAGAGATTTATTTCTATAATCCATAAATAATGTACCTGAAATAGAATCTTTTTTATAAAAATCTTTATCTAGATAATAAGAATTATCTTTAGATTGTACAACTGGATAATTTATATTTGTATTCTTAACAGAAAGCCAAAACTTAAAATCACTGTTTATTTTTGATAAATCCTCTTTTTTATCTTCTTTTTTTTGAAGTTCAGAGGATATTTTAGTGTCATGATTATATTTGGTGAGTTTTGAGTATATATTAAATCCGCTGTAAATTATTACTAATATTAGTATGATGTTAATTATTATTTTATATGATTTTTTCAATATTTCACCTCAAGTCAAAATAGTTTATATACTTATATTACACTATTTTTGAAGAAATTTAAATTTTTATTATAATATGTCTTTGACATATTGAAAAATTTATGTTAACATAACTAAGTAAAATGAATATTAAGTAAGCCAGATAATCGCATGTAGTCTTACATGAGGAAAGTCGGAGCTCCATAGAGCAGGGTGCTAGGTAACGCCTAGTGGGAGCGATCCTAAGGATAGTGCAACAGAAATAAACCGCCACTTTTATGTGGTAAGGATGGAAAGGCGAGGTAAGAGCTCACCAGCAGCTAGGAGACTAGTTGGCTATGTAAACCCCACCTGGAGCAAGACCAAGATAGGAATGAAGAGTGCTGCTCGTACTCTCCGGTAGGTAGGTCGCTTGAGCTTATTGGTGACAATAAGCCTAGAAAGATGATTATCTAATACAGAACTCCGCTTATAGACTTGCTTAATTCTTTTGATAGTCAAAACATCAGTTTAAACTGATGTTTTTTTATTTGTAAATTTGTCTAATCTACTTTTAAAATTTTGAGGAATATTGTAATATAAGTTAGTACAGATATTAAAAATGGTATAATATAAGATAGATGTAAAAAGAAAAAGTAAAATGATGTAAATAATATGATATGATATAAGATGTAGCAAATTTAATAGATAATTATTTAAATATCATAATCAAATTAGCGACTTTGTACAATGTGAATATTACAATAAAATAATTGATTTAAGGAGTGAAGGTTTTGAGTGAAAATAATATAATAAGAAACACTGTTTTAAATGTCACAGCAAGTTTTTTAAAACAAGAGTCTAAGATAAATGAAAAATTAGATGGTGTTTTGGAAAAGAAATTTGAAAAAGTAGAATTTAATGAAGCAAAATATGCTGAGCTTTTAAAATTTAATATATTGTTTTATAAGACATTAGCAAGAAATACAGAACCACTTATTGGAAAATGGATAGTAGATAAGTACATACCTGAGATAGATGAATTAGAAAAAGATTTAGAATTAACTACAGCTAAATGTAGAAAGTATGTAAATAAGGCGATGAAAGAAGGTTTAGACTCTCTAAAAGCCAATGATTTAAATAGTTTTTTAGCATATGATAAAATGGAACTATCAGAGAGAAGAAGACGTTTAGAAAAGGATTATAAGGTTTTAAACTTATATAAAGACCTTCTTAACATATCACTTAGGAAGATAAGTTTAGAAAAGAAAGAATGTGGAAGTTTATTTCTTAAAAATCAAGCTGATGCCAAAAGAGAATTAAAAAGAGAGATTATATTCTGTGTAAATAAGATATTAGCTAGTAATAAAGATGTAGTATCTAAGAATGAGCAAGAAAATAGTGGACAAGATAGAGTGGAAATAAAAGCAACAGAAATTGAAGATTTACAATTAGGTAAAGATAATTCAGAAAATGATACATTATTAAATGAAGTTAAAAAATCAAGTGTAGAACAGGAATCAAATACAAATGATATAAACTTAAAGTTTATGGATAAGTTAAATAGTTTAAATAATGAGAGTATATCTCAAACTATAAACAATGAATATAAGAAGTTGTGTGGTTTAGAAGAGCTTCATTCTGTTGAAGGATATGGCTTTGGTAAAGATACTATTAAAGATTTTGCTTGTGCAACAATTGCGTTAGAATTTTTAAAGAGGAGAAATAGAGACCTTATAGAAGGTGCAATGAGATTAACTATAATTGGAGAATTTGGTGCTGAGAATTTTAAACAATTTGTAGACTATGTAATTAAAAATAAAACAGAAATTAGTGACGATGTATGGAATGAAGCCCATAATCTAATAAAAGACAACTACAATGAATTAGAAAATCATGAGATTGCATCAAAAAGGATTAGAAAAAATAAAGATATTGACATTGAAGAATATATTTATATGATAAAAAATGCAGATAAAGATATTTGTTTTAGAAGTAGTATTTCTATAGAAGATGATGTTAAAGATGAGACTAAAGAAGAAGTAGATAATCATGATGAAAATATAATTAATGTTGTAGAAGAAAAAGAAAATGCAGATAAAGAAGATAATATTGATAAAGAAGATATAACTGAATCAGAAAATAAAAAGAGTAAAAAGAAATCTAAATTATTTGGATTCATGAAAAAAGAAAATAAAGAAGAAAAAATTGAACAAGAAGTTGAGCAGGAAGAAAATAATTTAGATAATATTTCTTCTGATGTAATTTTAGATAAACCTAGTGAAAATAATCAAGAAGAGTCAAAAGAAATGAAGCAAGAAGAATCAGAAGAAGTAAAACAAGAACTAGAAGAAGAACGTAGTGTAAAAATAGAAAAACCTATAGATAATGACTTAGATGAAAAAGTATCTTTAATTGGTGAATCTAAACTTGAAAAAGAAAGTAAAGACTCAGAAGAGAAAATAGTAAAAGAAGAAAAATTAGAAAATGAAAAGTCAGAGAGTGAAAAGTCAGTAATAATACCTATTAATAAGAAAGAAAGAGGTAATAAAAAATCAAAACATTCCTCTAATAATAAATCTAAAGATAATAAGGTAGAAATTAAAAATCATGAATCAAATAAAGATGATTTTGTAGATGAAGAAGAAGTAGGTTCTAAGAAGAGCAGAGTGAAAGAAACTATTATAGCAGTAGTTATAGTAGCGATTGTTGGTGTGGGTTACTTTATAACAGTAGGTAATAACAAGAAAAATGAGAAAGCTGTTACTCCAAAAACATCAACTCAGCAACAGGCTAACAACAAACTAACAGAGGAAGAGAAAAAAGCAAAAGCTGAGCAGGATAAAAAGGAAGCAGAAGAAAATGCAAAGGCTGAGAAAGAAGCAGAAGAGAAGGCAAAAGCTGAAAAGAAAGCAGCAGAAATGGAAGCATATAAAGATGGTAAAGGTGTGTATTATACTGTTTATGCTGGTTCACTTAAAGTTGAGAAAACAGCAAAAGAAACAGCAAAAGAATATGAAGCTAAAGGTATCTCTTCAACAATAATTCAAGAAAATGGATATTATAAAATAAAAATAGGTGATTATTCTCAATATGGAGAAGCACAAGAAAAATGTAATGAGTTAGCTAAGAAATCTATTGATACATATATAGCGATGTATGATAAGTATTATGATTATAAATTAGAAGATTTGAAAGAATCAGCTCCTTCATTGAGTGCTGAAGAACTTAGACAAAAATATGAAGATTTAAGAAGTGAGTTAAGAAATAAATCTGGATATCGTGAATATGTTAAACATTTAGATAAACTTTATGAAGAAATAGTTGAAGGTGCTTAGGATATTATAAAAAATAAGGAGAAATTATGTCTCAAAATAAAGAGTATTAAAGGATATTATTTATTTTGAGGCATTTTGTTCACCTTTAGAGAATACTTATAATTTTGTTTAGGTGGTGAAGGTATGTTGAAATTAGGAGAAAAAATCATATATGAGCTTTCAGATGGCTTTGAGCTTAATGGTATCAGTAGATACTCAAAAGAATATAAAAAACTTCATATAACAAATTTAGGTAATATAATAATTAGCAAAGCAGATGAAGTTAATGATGATACAGGAGTAAAATACATATATAGTTTTTCAGATAATAAAGAAAAATTAGAAGCAGTTTTAGAAGGTTCTAACATAATTGTTTATGGAAATAACTTGCCTTTTTATATAAAAAGTGAAAATTCAAGTAAGAATGTTACAGCAAATCTGACTATGAAAATAACTGTGGATGAATACGATTTAATTTGTAAGAGTCAAAGAGAATTTATATTTTATCTAAAGGATAATATGACTATATTAAGTTTAGATGACAATAAGTTTTATATGGGTGGAATAAATAAGGATAATGAGAAGTTCATATTTATTAGTGGCAAAAATAGATTTGAAATAAACTTTGATGATATAGAAAGATATATTTTAGAAGATAAAAGGGTATCTTTAAAAGGCTATTTTCATATGGAAAGAGAAGGGCTTATAGTAAGGTCTGTATCTATATTCAATAACAATATAGAGAATATAGTTCCCTCTGATTTAAATGAAAAGGTTAGAGATAATAAAAAAATAGGAAACCTACCTAAAGATTGTGATATAGTATTTTGTAAGATATCAGGAAATATAGATGGATTTGATTACAAAAATACAAATATGCTTTTAGTAAAATATCAAGAACAATTAATTTTTATAAATAAGAAGTCTAAAAAGACTATTGTAAAGTCAGCAAGAGATAACTGTTCAAAGTTGAATTTTGGAGAAGATATTATATTATATGACAATAAGAATGTCTTCAACTTACACATAAATGATAAAAATAAAGAACTTATGGAAATAGATGATTTAAATGATATAGAAAATGAAATAGTAGGATATACATTAAAACATGCTCCATTTTTTATTCAAGAAGATTTCGATAGCCTGACTATTCTAAAGTCTTTTCAAAAAGAAATTATATCTATAAAAAATAGTGATGTAAAAGATATTGTAATTAATAAAGAGCTTGAAAGTGAAAATTCTAATTTTGTAGAAACAGAAATAAAATTTAATAATCAAAAACTAACTTTGAATCTAAGTAAAAATATGGTTCAAAAACTTATGCAAGATGTATTTATATACGCAAAACAACCTCTACTTAAAGATACATCCATTGAAGTGTTATATAAAAACTGGTCTAAAGCTATGAATGATATGATAATATTTAATTTCTTTGGAAATATTTATTATATGAAGTATGAGTTTGATAAAGTTCTCAAAAAAGAATTAAATGATGAAATAAGAATAGATGTTATAAATGAACTTTATAAGCAAGTACAAGAACAAAGAAACAATTTAGACTTATTATCAGCTTATATGCCAAGGATGTTAGAAAGTCAAGAAATAGAGTTATTTGAAAAATATAATGTTAAGCTTGATATGCAGGTATTTAAGCAGATTAAAAATTTATTATTTGATTTATCATACAACATCAGTAGTTATTTAGATGAAGTTGAGAAAAGCTTAGACAACATTATATTTGTAATATCAGGAGAGGATAAGAAGAAGTATAATTATAGAATGCTAAAGGAAAGTGAAAGTGCAAGTCTTGATGTATTTTTAAAACAAGCTATATCTAGATTAAATCATTTGGTGGAAAATATGTATCCTTATTATGTGGATGAAACTAGTAGGGAAATGTTTAAGTTATTTGAAGTTTTATGGAAAAGCTACAAAAATATCAATGATGATAGTATAAAAGAAATATTATTCGAAAGAATAACAAATACATATGTATTTAGACAATTGACATTAAATAATGGAACAAATGAAAGAAGAAAAGACATAATTGAAAAAATATATAATTCTGTTGATTATGGAGCAAATAAACTAGATGAAAATATGTTTTTCACAGGAGGAATAAAGTATGTCAAGTAAATACAATGTTTGGAATTTTAACTATGAGTTTTTAGGATTAAACTCAGGAGATGAAAAAAATAATGAAGTTTATTATGAGATTGATTTAGACGAAATTTTAAATGAAAATTATATAGGTGAAGATATAGATGGAGATTTAGATACTGATGGAAATAGTATTTTAGGAGAATTGATATCTGAAATGGATATAGATGAAGATGTAAGTGTTGATATGACATATCAAGAACTAGAAGTTGATTTAGAAGATTTAGATTCTTATTTGGATGATGATATAGATAGTGATATTAAAGGTATCTTAGATGAAATTTAGCGCCTATATAAGTTTTAGATAAAAATATAAACAATAATATATTAGCCCATAAAATTAAAGGTAGATGAAATTTCATCTACCTTATATGGTCTTAAGATATTAATTATTGGGATAATATAGAATTTGAAGAAAAAGTATAAATATGGTATATTAATTTGGTACAAGAGAAAATTTACGAAGAAGGGTGAAAAAATGCAGATGACAGTTAAAAAAGCGATAATACCAGCAGCAGGGCTAGGGACTAGGTTTTTACCAGCAACAAAATCACAGCCCAAAGAAATGCTTCCTATAGTAGATAAGCCAACTTTACAGTATATAATAGAAGAAGCTATAGAATCAGGGATTGAAGAAATTCTTATAATAACAGGTAGAAATAAAAAATCTATAGAAGACCATTTTGATAAATCAGTTGAATTAGAGTTAGAATTAGAACAAAAAGGTAAGACTGAGATGTTAGAAATGGTAAGAGATATATCAAATATGGTAAATATTCATTATATAAGACAAAAAGAGCCAAAAGGTCTTGGACATGCAATCTACTGTGCAAAAAGTTTTATAGGTGATGAACCATTTGCTGTATTATTAGGTGATGATATAGTAGACTCAAAAGTTCCTTGCCTAAAACAATTAATAGATACTTATAATGAGTATAAAACAACTGTTCTAGGTGTACAAAAGATAGCTAAAGAAGATACTAATAAATATGGTATATTAGATGTGAAACATATAGAAGAGAGAGTATACAAAGTTAAGGATATGGTTGAAAAACCTGCAGTTGAAGAAGCACCATCAGATATAGCTATACTTGGAAGATATATAATAACGCCTGCAATCTTTGATATATTAGAGAAGCAAGCACCTGGTAAGGGTGGAGAAATACAACTGACAGATGCGCTTCAGACTCTAGGGAAACAAGAGGCTATTTACGCATATAACTTTGAAGGAAAAAGATATGATGTAGGAGATAAGATTGGTTTTTTAGAGGCGACAATAGACTTTGCATTAAAAAGAGAAAATCTAAAAGATGATTTAATGGATTATATGAGAAAAAAAGTAAGTGAAAAATAAATATTAGAAAAGAGGTAATTACTATGGCAGTTTTAGTAGCTGGGGGAGCAGGGTATATAGGAAGCCACACAGCAATAGAACTTTTAGAATCAGGTTATGAAGTTGTTATAGTTGATAACTTAAGCAATAGCAATTCAATAGTCGTTGATAGAATTAAAGAGTTATCTGGAAAACCAATAAAATTTTATAATATTGATATCAGAAATAAAAATGAAATGCATGTTGTATTTAAAGAAAATAATATTGAGTCAATTATACATTTTGCAGCTTTAAAGGCTGTTGGTGAATCAGTAGAAAAACCAATTGAATATTATAGCAATAATCTAATAAGTACTTTAAATTTATTTGAATTAATGAGAGAATATGATGTTAAAAAATTTGTATTTAGTTCTTCAGCCACTGTATATGGAGACCCACATACTTGTCCTATATTAGAGGATTTCCCACTTTCTGTAACTAATCCATATGGAAGAACTAAGCTTATGATAGAGCAGATGTTAGTAGATATATCGAAGGCAGACGATTCATTAGATATAGCACTTCTAAGATACTTTAATCCAGTAGGTGCTCATAAGAGTGGTAGAATAGGTGAAGAGCCAAATGGAGTTCCAAGTAATTTAATGCCTTATATAACAAAAATAGCAGTAGGTAAATTAAAAGAATTAAGTGTGTATGGGAATGATTATCCAACACATGATGGGACAGGGGTTAGAGATTATATACATGTATTAGACTTAGCTGCTGGTCATGTAAAAGCATTACAAAAATTAGAAGAAAATCCAGGTCTTGTTGTTTATAATTTAGGAACTGGTAAGGGCTATAGTGTTCTCGATTTAGTCAAAGCATTTTCTAAAGCAAGTGGAAAAGAAATACCATACAAGATTGTAGGAAGAAGAGCTGGAGATGTAGCTATGTGTTATGCAGATTCTTCTAAGGCAGAAAAAGAGCTTGGATGGAAAGCTAAATATGAACTTGAAGAAATGTGTCAAGATTCGTGGAGATGGCAAAGCATGAATCCAAATGGATATGAGGAATAGAATATTATTAAATGTATAAATGTAACAAATTTGTAAATATAAGGGATTGGTAATTTTATGTTATAATTAGACACATGTAGTAATGTTTCTAAAAGAGGGGGAAGTTATAGTGAAAAAAAGTCTAAAAAAGTATTTAGTACTAGCACTGACTTTAGTTTTAGTATTTGCATGTGGTGTACCAGAATCAAGTGCAGCTAGTAAGCATGTAATTATAGTAAACTCAAGAAAAAATACTCTAGGATACTTTGTAAATAGTAAACTTGTAAAAGAGTTTAAAATTGCAACAGGGAAAAAAGGTTCAGAGACACCAACAGGGAAGACAAAAGTAGTTAATAAGATAAAAAATAGACCATATTATAAAGGTAATATACCTGGAGGAAGTCCAAGAAATCCATTAGGAGATAGATGGATGGGACTAGCGTTAAAAGGAACTTATGGAGATACATATGGAATACATGGAAATAATGATGAGAGTTCTATAGGAAAGCATATTTCTGGTGGATGTATAAGAATGCATAATAAAGAAGTTAGATGGTTATTTGACCAAGTTCCAGTGGGTTCAGATGTAATTATAGATTATAGTAATGATAGTTATATAAAAATAGCAGCAAAATATAAGATAAATTTAAACCAAACAGGATGGAAAACAGAGAATGGTAAGAAGTATTATGTAAAATCTGATGGAACATACCAAAAAAATAGTTGGTTAAAAATAAATGGAAAAATGTATTATTTTGATGCTTCAGGAGTAATGCAAACAGGATGGAAAACAATTAACAACAAAAAATATTACTTGGGAACTGATGGAGTAAGAGTATCTGGATGGAAAGTAATTGATGGAAAGACTTATTACTTTAATGCAGATGGAGTAATGCAAACAGGATGGCAAGAAAAAGATGGAAAGAAATACTATCTAGATGCTGATGGATTAGCAGTTATAGGATGGCAAGAAATAGATGGTAACAAATATTACTTTGACAAAACAGGAGTAATGCAGACAGGATGGCAACAAATAGAAGGAAAATCTTACTATTTAGATAAAGATGGTAAAATGCTAACTGGCACTCAAAAAATAGATGGAAAAGATTATACTTTCAATGAAGATGGAACTATAAATCCTACATGGGACACAGTTATAGGAGCAAATAGATTTGATACAGCTAAGAAGATAAGTTCAGTTGGAAATTGGAATGCTGAGAGTTCAGATACTGTTGTATTAGTAAATGGTAATGCAATAGCTGATGGCATAACAGCTACTCCTTTGGCAAGTAGTTATAACTCAACAATACTTCTTACTAATACAGATAAATTACCATCTGAGACTATTGAACAAATGAAGTTATTAGCACCTAAAACAGTAATATTGATAGGTGGAGAAAATGCAATAAGCTCTAAATTAGAACAAGAAATAAAAACTACTTTTAATACAGAAACAAAGAGAATAGCAGGTCAAGATAGATACCAGACTGCTACAAAAATAGCTACAGAACTTGGAAGTAGGGAAGAAATAAAAACAGCTTATATGGTTTCTGGAAGTGGAGAAGCAGACGCGCTATCTATAGCTTCTAAAGCTGGAGAAGAAAAGCAACCTATAATATTAGTTAAAAAAGATGGAATCACTGAAGAATCTTATGCATGGCTAACAGAAAGAAAATTAGAAAATGCATACTTTATAGGTGGACCAAGTGCAATTAGTGATTCAACAATAGCAAAAATGAACGAGATAACTACTGAAGATGTTTCAGGAAATAGAATATATGGAAATAGCAGAGTAGATACTAATGCGAAAGTAATAGAGAAATTCTATGGAGATGTTGATTTACAGGCTATATTAGTTAGTAAATCAGATACTTTAGTTGATGCTTTATCAGCTGGACCATTAGCTGTAAAACTACATTCACCAATAGTTTTAATGGATAATTCAGGATTATCATCAGAGCAACAAAGAGTATTTGCAAATAAAAAAGTTGAAACTCCTTATCAAATTGGAGGAGGAGTATCTTATATAGTAATGGATAAATTAATGGATATTATTGGAAAATAATAGAACTATACATTGAGAAATAACTATAATTGAGATGTGAAATCCAATCGCCAAAAGCGTTGATTGTTTTTACATCTCAATTTTTTAGTTTAAATTTAAATTTAAGTTATATAAAAATCTTGGAATATTTTTAAAACTCATATAAAATGGATATAGATGCTATCATCATATGTTAAGAGGGTGAGTGAGATTACAAAGAAAAAATATATAATGTTTATCGATGAAAGTGGAAGGGCAGATATAAATCATGAAGACCCATTTACATTAACAGGAGTAATTTTTGAATATAAATATGCAGTGAGTCAAGGAGATTATGTCTGTTCCTTAAGGAAGGAAATGGATGTATTTAAAGAACAGTGCTTTGGGACTAGTAATATAGGAATACATTTGACGGATATATCGAGAAAATCAAGAGCTTTTGAGAAGTTTGATGATTCACAGATTAAGTTTTTTTATGATGAGTTGCCCTTATTTCTATCTAGATTAGAGTGTACTATAATATCAGTAACAGTAGATAAAGCTAGATTAAAAAAATATTATGCGCCTTCAAAAGAACCTTATGTAGTGGCTTTTATACATGTACTTCAGAACTTTTATTCTTTTGTAAATAATGAAACTGTGGAATCTGCAAGAATAGTTATCGAATCGAGGGATGATGTATCAAATTTAAAAGTACAAAAGGCATTTTTCGATGTTTTTAATAATGGAACAATATATTTAGACATAGATGAAGAATTAAGAGATAAGGTTAAAGGGTTTATAATTGCTAAAAAGGAAGATGTAGATTATAGAGAAGGTTTGGAGATAGCAGATATTTTATGTAATCCTCTTAGTAGAGCAAGAAGAGGATTAATAGAAGCTAATCCAAAGTGTATGCAATATGGAGAAAAAAATAAAATATTTAAATCTATAAGAAATAAGATATATACTCCGACTAGTGTGAATGACATAAGAAATTGGGGATTCAAGGAGGTTCCTATTATAGAGCCTGTTGGACCATGGCTTGAAAAAATGAGATAGACAGTATTGACAAGTATTACAAAGTCTGTTATAATGTAAATAACTTAGTTATTCAGGAACTGGAACTCAGTTGCTGTTGTATAACGATAATTACTGAGACTCGGATGCCGACTGTCAGTTAGGAATCTATACTTTTAAAAGTATAGATTTTTTTATTTTATAAAAATAATAAAAGAGGATATTTGAAAATAACCCCTTTATCAATAAATTATAGTTGAGCGTTTTTAATGACAAAATTTTTAAAGTTTTTAATTGCAGGAGGTAAATATCTATCTTTTATAACCGCTAAATAGAAGTTTCTTTCCCAACTTGGGTGAACAATCTGAATTACTTTCACTTTTGTAAAGCTGAGCATATTCATATTTGGGACTACTGCAATTCCAAAATTTTTTGCAACTAATCCAGCAATGACTTGGTCTTCTTCCACTTCATAGACTATGTTAGGTTGTTGATTTATTTTTTTAAACATATCATCAATTATATATCTAAGCCCACTTCTCTGATTAAATACTATTTGAGGATAAGGTATGGTTTCTTTTAAGTCTATAGTATCCTTTGCAGCTAATGGGTGGCTATATGGTACAATTAATACTAAATCTTGTTTAGCAACAGGTATAAATTCAATTCCCTTTTCTTTTTCAAGTTTAGAACAAAGTGCAATATCATATTTTCTTTCTTTAAGACCTTGAATAATGTCTGTAGTTACACCAGTATGGAATTTAAAATCTATTGATTTATCAGGATTAGATTTTAAAAACTTATGTACTATATCAGGGATAAAGTCAGTACCAAGTGTTCTAAGGAAGGCTAAGTCGATTTGCCCTTCACCAGTACCAGTTATTTTTAATGATTTTACACTTGAATCTAAAATTTCTAATGATTTTTCCACATCTTTTAAAAATATTTTTCCATATTTAGTAAGGACTATATTTCTACCTTCCTTTTCAAATAGAGCCACTCCAAGTTCACTTTCTAGCAAAGATATAGCATGACTTAAGCTTGGTTGTGTTATAGATAAATTTTCTGCTGCTTTTGTATAATGTTCTAAATGTGCCAGTGTAACAAAATAGCGTAGGTGGTATAAATTCAATTTTTGTTCATCCTTTCCTGAGTATTTTTATTTATATATTTGGAGAAGTTGATCTTTAAGATATTTTCACATTTTTATTATATATGATTATGTAGTAAGAATAAAAGCTTTTAAAGAAATTTATCGTTTTTTGTCTGAAATATATGATAAAGATATTTATATCATGCGCTAGAAAAGTAAAATAATTTATCATGTAAATAAAATCTATAAACAAAATCTATGAATTGATAGGAAATTATCAATTTGTTATTAATAAAGTCTCATGGTACAATAAATTTATAAAATCTAGATAAAGATAAATCAAAAAACACTTTTGTTTTTAAAGTTAAATAATACTACTAGTAGGATAATTAAAAATATAAAATCAAAAATACTATTGTTTTTAAAGAAAATAAAGGGGGTAAATTTAACTCATGAATAATCAAAAAAATCTTAATATTCCAATTACAATTAGTTCTTATACATTAGGTACAGAAGTTTCATTCCGTGATAGAGTACGTATTGCGAAAGAAGCTGGTTTTGATGGTATTGGATTACGAGCTGAAAATTATGTAGATGCAAAACATGCTGGCGTTACAGATGAAGAAATGCTTGCGATTCTTGATGAATATAATATGAAGGTTACAGAAGTAGAATATATAACTCAATGGGGAACAGAAGAAGATAGAACAGAGGCTCAAAGAGAAAAAGAACAAAATGTTTATCATATGGCTCGTTTATTTAATGTTAAACATATAAATTGTGGTTTATTAGAAATGATACCAGAAGAACAAATTATAAAAGCACTAGGAGAATTATGTGATAGAGCAGGAGAGCTTATTATAGGTCTTGAGTTTATGCCATATAGTGGTGTACCAGACTTAGCTACTGCATGGCGTGTTGTTAAGGGATGTAATCGTGAAAATGCAATGCTTATATTAGATACTTGGCACTGGGCTAGATCAAAACAGACAGCAAAAGACCTTGCACCTGTTCCAGCAGACAAGATAGTATCAATTCAAGTATGTGATGTTTTAGAAACTCCTTATGAAAAACTTAGAGATGAATCACTACATGACCGTTTGGCTCCAGGTGAGGGATATGGAAACACAGAAGAATTTGTGAAAATAATAAAAGAACACAATATATCACCAAGAGTTATAGGGGCAGAAGTAATATCTGATTCTTTAATATCTAAAGGATTATCAACTGCTGCTGAAACTGTGTTTAATGCAACTAAGAACGTTTTAGATAAAGCATGGCCTGAAGTATCTCCAAAATAAATCTATACAATAGAAAAATATACAAGTATTATAATATGAAAATTTTAAATTGAAACTTGAAAGGAAGGAAAACCTTATGAAGATTAGTTCTATGTTTACACCTATAAAAATTGGTTCGATGACAGTTCCAAATCGTTTTGTAGTTCCTCCGATGGGAAATAATTTTGCAAATACAGATGGGACTTTAAGTGAAATCTCTAAGGCTTATTATCTTGAACGTGCTTTAGGTGGTTTTGGATTGATAACAATAGAATCCAGTGTTGTAGATAAAAAAGCAAAAGGAGGTCCTCGTAAACCTTGCTTATATGATGATAGTACAATAGATAGTTTTAAAAATGTAATAGATGCTTGCCATAATGCAGGTTCAAAGGTATCTATACAATTACAACATGCTGGTTCTGAGGGAAATGAAAAAATAGCAGGTCATCCATTAAAAGCTGCATCTGCAATACCTGCATCGAATGGTCGTAACACACCATTAGCAATAACGACTGAAGAAATATATGAACTTATAGAATCTTATGGAAATGCTGCATTACGTGCACAAAAAGCTGGTGCAGATGCTGTTGAGGTTCACTGCGCTCATGGATATTTAGTTAGTAGTTTTATATCACCAAGAACAAATAAGCGTGTAGATGAGTTTGGGGGATGTTTTGAAAATAGAATGAGATTAGCTCGTCTTATTATTGAAAATATACGTAAAAAGGTAGGAGATTCTCTAGCAATATTATGCCGTATAAATAGTACAGATGATATCTTAGGTGGAATTGATGTACATGACAGTTCAGTAATAGCAGCATATCTGGAAGATTGTGGAGTAGATGGACTTCATGTATCTCGTAGTATACATATACATGATGAATATATGTGGGCTCCTACAGTTTTACATGCTGGATTCAGTGCAGAATTAGTCACAGAAATAAAAAAAGCTGTTAGTATACCTGTAATAACAGTTGGACGTTATACAGAACCACAATTTGCTGAATTAATGGTTAGACAAGGTAGATGTGATTTAGTAGCATTTGGTAGACAAAGTTTAGCTGACCCAGGAATGCCTAATAAGGCTAAAAATGGAAAGCTAGATGAAATGATACCATGTATAGCATGCTTGCAAGGATGTGTACCAAATATGTTCCAAGGGAAACCTATAGCCTGTCTTGCAAATCCTATATTAGGTCATGAAGCAGAACTTAAACCAGCTGAGATTAGTAAAGAAGTACTTGTTGTTGGTGGAGGCGTTGGAGGTATGCTTGCAGCATGGATATGTGCTAAAAGAGGACATAATGTAACTTTGGTTGAAAAATCTGAAATGCTTGGTGGTCAAATGCGTTTAGCTGCATATCCTCCAGGTAAGGGAGATATCACTAATTTAGTTAGAAGTTACATTTCAAAATGTAATCAATATGGTGTAAAAATATGTACTAACACAGAAGCTACAGTAGAACTTATAAAAGAAAAATCACCTGATGCAGTTATTATAGCTACTGGAGCAACTCCACTTGTACTTCCTATACCAGGAATTAATGACTCAGGATTAATACATGCTGTAGATCTTCTTGATGGTAAGAAAACTTGTGGGAAAAAAGTACTTGTTGTCGGTGGTGGAATGGTTGGTTGCGAAGTAGCAGCTTTCCTTGGAGAACAAGAGCATGAGGTTACTGTTATTGAGCTTAGAGAAGAAGTTGGTGCAGATGTAATTTCAGAGCACCGCAAGTTCCTTATGAATGATTTTGAAAATTATAATATACATACTGTTACTGGAGCAAAAGTCGCTAAATTCTATGATGATGGTGTTGATTATTTACTTGCAGATAGTACAGAACATGATTTAAAAGGATTTGACTCAGTAGTACTTGCTATGGGTTCTCGTAATTATGACCCATTAAGCGAGGTTGTAAAACAATTTGTAAAAGAAACTCATGTTGTTGGAGATGCAGTAAAAGCACGTAGAGCATTAGATGCAACAAAAGAAGCATTTGAGGTAGCATTAAATATATAAATAATAAATAAATTTTTCTTTGCAAATAGTTGAATAGATTATTTGCAAAGAAAATGATAATATTGGGAGGAAAAGATAGTTATGGAAATTTCAGGTAGAACAGGATTGTTTGCATTAATAGGTACACCAGTTGGTCATTCTAAATCACCAGTGATGTATAACTATAGTTTTGAAAAATTAGATTTAGATTATAGATATTTAGCTTTTGATATTACAGTAGATAAGGTAAAAGATGCACTTTCGGCAATAAAAACTTTTAATATAAAGGGTGCTAATGTAACTATGCCATGTAAATCTGCTGTTACAGAATATATGGACGAACTTTCTCCAGCAGCTCGTATAATTGGAGCATGTAATACAATTGTAAATGAAGATGGAAAGTTAGTTGGTCATATAACAGATGGGGTAGGTTATGTTCGTAATTTAAAAGAAAATGGAGTAGAAGTTAAAGATAAAAAGATTACAATTATGGGCGCTGGTGGTGCAGCAACTGCTATACAGGTGCAATGTGCATTAGATGGTGCAAGAGAAATATCTATTTTCAATGCTAAGGATGATTTTTATAAAAGAGCAGAAAAAACAGTTGAGAATATAAAAAAAGAAGTACCAGAATGTGTTGTTAACCTATATGACTTAGATGATATAGAAAAGCTTTATGAAGAGATAGAATCAAGTGATATATTGACAAATGCAACTCTTATTGGTATGAAACCTTATGATAATGAAACTAATATAAAAGATGTTAGTGTTTTAAGAAAAGAATTGGTAGTAACAGATGTTGTTTATAATCCAAAGAAAACAAAAATGATTGAAGATGCAGAAGCTAATGGATGTAAAGCTATTGGCGGATTAGGAATGTTATTATATCAAGGAGCAGAAGCCTTTAATCTATACACTGGATTAGAAATGCCTGTAGAAGAGATTAAGGAATTGTGTTTTAAATAGTAATTTACAAATTGTCATAGTGGGTTATATATCACAGTCTAGTCAGGTTTAAAGGTTTGACTATACTTTAAACCCATTATGGTGATGAGTTTATTGTACACAAAAATGTTAATAAATTAACAAGAATAGGAGAAGAACTATGAACAATAAAAAGTATTATCCTACTGCCATAGCATTGTATTTTTCATATTTTTTACTTGGTATCGGAATTTCAATTTTAGGACAATATAAACCAGAATTTTCATCAATGTGGGGGGCTAAAACATTATCAGATGGTACATTAGATGTAAGTATTGTTTTAGCTGTTATTGCCGCACTAGGATTGGGTAGACTTATATCATATCCATTTGCAGGGCCTATTTCAGATAAGTATGGAAGAAAAGTAAGTGGACTTATAGGAAATTTTCTGCATGCAATTTTCTTTGTTGGAATTGTATTTTCACCAAATTTTTATGTAGCATATGTATTTGCAATAATTGGGGGAGCAGCAAATTCATTTTTAGATACTTGTGTAACTCCTTCTTGTATGGAGATATTTGCTAGTTTGGGAACAATAGCTAATATGTTTACTAAATTTACAATAGCTTTAGCACAATTTTTACTTCCTTTTATAATTGGATTTGTCGCAGCAAATTCAATATCATTTAAAGTTATTTTTATAGTGACAGCTATTCTTATTGTTATAGATGCAATTTTGATAGCGATATTACCATTTCCACCAGCTAATAATGTTGCTGATAATAAAGGAAAAACAGTTAAATCAGAAAAGATGAAATTTACACCAACAAGTATAGCCCTTGTTTGCATTGGTTTTACATGTACATCAACATTTGTACTATGGTTAAATTGCAATCAGGAATTGGGAAAATTATATGGCATGGCCGACCCTACAAAAATTCAGTCTTTCTACTCAATGGGAGTAATATGTGCAGTATTAATAACTTCTGTACTTATTAAAAAATATATTAAGCCAATAAGAATACTAGTTATATATCCTATAATAGCCTTATTTATGTTATTAATAGTATATTTTGTTCAAACTCCAACTATTTGTATGCTAGGAGGATTTGTAATTGGTTATTCAGCAGCAGGTGGTGTTCTTCAATTAACCACATCAACAGCAAATGAAATGTTTCCAACTAATAAAGGAAAAATAACGTCTATAGTTATGATTGCATCGAGTATAGCAAACTATGTTATATTAAACATAGCAGGTATTATTACAAAATCAGGTGGAGTAAACGGACCAAAATATGTTGTATTATTTAATGTGGCTATAACTTTTGTTGGAATTTTACTTGCCTTATTTGTAAATATGAGATATGGAAAAGAAAAAGTGTATGATTATGATGTTTAATATCAGTATAATATAATTGTAAGGATTTTTAATTTTATCCAGTTTGAAAGCTGAGGTGTCACTATGGAAAATATAGAAAAGATAAGAGAAAAAATAGATTTATATGATGATGAGTTTATAAATTTGCTTGAGAAAAGAATGGAATGTATAAAGGATATTATAGATATTAAAAAAGAAAACGGTCTGCCTATTTTACAATCAGAGTATGAAAATAAAAAAGAAGTGGCATTAATTAATAAATTAAAGGGTAATAAATTTGAAAATGAAATTATAGATGTTTTTAGATATATGGTTAAAACAAGTAAGAGGATACAGGCTAAAAATTTATTTTCTTATAATATAATGCTTGTTGGATTTATGGGTGTAGGTAAGAGCACTATATCATCATACTTGAGTCATTTATTAGAGATGGAAAGAGTAGAAACCGATTTATATATAGTAGAGCAACAAGGTATGAGTATTTCTGAAATATTTGAGAAGCTAGGGGAGGAGTATTTTAGAAATCTTGAAAGCCAAACTCTAATAAATTTGCAACAAAAGAAAGGTCTTGTTGTTTCTTGTGGGGGAGGGATTGTACTCCGAGATAAAAATGTAGAATATATGAAAAAAAATGGAAGGGTTGTCTTATTGACAGCAAGCCCAGAAACTATTCTTCAACGTGTTAAACATAGTGATGAAAGACCGATACTTAATAATAATATGAATGTAGAATTTATATCTGACCTAATGAAAAAACGAGAATCAAAATATATGGCATCTGCAGACATTATTATCAATACAGATAATAAGACAATAAAAGAGATTTGTGAAGAGATGATTGTAAAGTTAACTGAATTTGATAGATAAATTTAACATTATAATAGGCTTATATTAAAAAAATTAGCATTTAAACAAATAAGGGTATTATTTACTGCTAGAATATAAGGTATTTACATAATAAATCTTACTAATATTACTAGAATTTCAAATTCTAGTAATATTTTTTTGTGTAGAAATGTAAACTTGTTGAAATAAGTAGTATAATCAATATAAATTACATCATGTAAAGGAGGATAATTTAATGGGCAGTATTTTTAAACAATTGCAAGAAGTTGAGGGTTATGATGGATACAAAGAATCCTTTGAAATGAATTACTTATGTATATATGAAAATATACCTTTAAGAGAACAAGTAGAGCTTGCAAACAATCTAGTAGATGGAATTTTAAGTATGTATAAAAGTGAATCTAATGAAATCTATTTATTGGAGAATAATAATTTTAAACCTCTAATTTGCTATTTTGAAATTTTTATAAAAAAGATAAACACTTTGGTAAAAGAAATGATGATTGATAAGAAATGGTTATGTAAGCTAACTAAAGAATTAATATATAAAAGTGAAAAGGCTGAGTATGTAAAACTTGGATTAGTTTTAAGTGAGAAATATTTAGAAGTGGAAAATATAAGAGAAGTTGTAGATACATTTTCTAAATCTGGAGAATATGTATTTTATTTGAGTAATACTATTAAGAAACTAGAATTCTACAATACATATTTATTTAATTTATCTAAAAAAGCTACTGGCTCAATAAAAGTATTTGCTATTGTTAACATGGAGATTTTGGATTCTAAAATAAATTCCTATTTGATTGAGGAAGGTTACAAAGATACAAAATATGAACGATTATTGATTAATTATATTGTTTCTATTATTGATTTATATGAATATCTTGAAAGAAGAGATTTAGATAGAGAAAAAATAAATAACTTAGCACATCTGATATGTAACTATCTATTAAGCGTAGAGTTTAAATACATAGGAAATAAAGTTATATTAGTAAATCAATTTTTACCAATTGTAGTGACATATGGAACTACCTTTAAAAGTTTATATTCAATTTTTTTAATAGCTATAAATGTCTTGAAAGATGAAAATATAGAATGTGATAAAGTCGAATTCGAGAAAGAAATGAATGCTGTCTTACTTAGTGAAAAGTGGAAGGACATATATTTTGAAGCATTAAAAAATGCAAATGGAAAAACAGAAGATATGATAAAAATGTCAGAAATTTATGCTATAAATCTATCCTTTGATGATTTGTTGCCGTATTTGGATAGAGACATTAGAGATTTTGAAGTATATTGGTATATATCTAAAAAAGGAGAGACGAGTTCTAAATTAAAATTATTAAACTTTTTTGAAAAGAAATTCAACCTAGATGATTTAACTGGGAAAATGGAAGATATAGAAAAAGATAAATTAACACAAGAATATTATGATGATATGTTATTTTTTATTGTAATTAAAGGTAGTAATTCACTATATCCAGAAGGGAAAAATATATCTTTAAAAGGTATATTTGGAAATATAAATGAAGTAAGAAAAGAATCTATAAATATTTTAAAAAGATACAGAGAAAAATTATCTCTTGAAGAGTTGAAAATAGTTAAAGAAGCTTACGAAAAAGAAAGAAATATAAGGCTGAAGGATGAACTTAGAAGATTATTATATGAAAGCAATAATTTAAAGAAAGAATTTGTAAATATTGAAAAAATAAAAGTGGATGAACATGGTAAGGATATATACTTAACTTCAGTAGCCGTTGCTGGTTCAAGGTTTAGAAATAGAGAATGTCTTGAAAAAGAATTAGAAAAGAGTAAGATATATTATCTAAATAGAGAGAAAGATAATTTGTATGATGAAAATGCTATTAAAATAGTTGGGGAAACTGGGTATGTAATAGGCTATGTTCCAAGAAAAGATAATTATATTTTAAGTAACTTAATAGATGGAGGCAAGTTATTGTATTGTAGAGTAACTGAATACAATTTATATGAAGATTATATCTATGCAAATGTGTATTTAAGTTATAAGGATGTAATTGAAACAGTTGAAAATTCTCTGAAAATGGTGTTAGATAAGAGAAAAGTAAAAGTTATAAACTAATAACCTTATATATTAATTAAGAATTATATTATAAACAGTAACATTTGATATTATCTAGTTGAAATATAGAAAAATTTAAAATACAATGAATATATAAATAATTTTAATTTGCAATCTGGAAATATGGTTTTAATTTGGGGGAATAAATACATAAGTTTTATAAGTAAAATAAATGAATAGTAAATATTTAAAGAATTTTATATTTATATTGTTTATTAAAAATAGGGGGAGAACTTATGAGGATACAAAAAAAAATATTTATTATTCTTATGCTGGTTTCAATAATTCCATCAATAATTATTGCTGGAATTTGTATACACAAGTTTACTAAAAATTCTAATGAATTGATGAAAAATAACATTAGAACGTCTACAATAATAGAATCAAAGCGATTAAAGAGTTTTTTTAGTCAAAAAGAAGTAACATTAAAAACAACTTCTCAAATTGCTGAAATTCAAGAGTATTTATCTAATGAAAATAAGGAAATTATAAATGATAGATTAAAACAAGAAAATATAAATAGTATATTAAAAGATATTAATAATAAAGAAAAGTTTTTGCTTAGAATGTCGCTTATTGATAAAAATGATGTAGTAGTAGCGTCAAGTGATGAAAATATTATTAATAAAAAAGCACTAATGTCAGGATCAGAATTTAAAGGCTTACCACAAGATAGTTTAAAGATTTCTAACATAAATAATAAGAAGAGTTTTTATATAAGTAAAAGAAACTTTGTAATAGGGTATCCAATTTGGATTAATAATGAATATCAAGGTTTTGTATCCTTTATTGTAGATACAGACTATATTAAAAATATAATAAATGATATACCCTCTTTTAATGCTGGTAAAATGATTGTAATCGACCCTATAGGAAATGTAGTGGCTAATGATGGTAAATATAAATATGAAAATATAATAGATGATGAAAGTTTTTTTAAAGAATGGGATTCTAAAAATTTTAAAAATAATCCAGATGGATTTATAAGTTACTCTGAAGACCATATCAAAAATATTGGATATTATTCTGAGGTATCAGATGGATGGTTTATACTAAGTACTGTAGAAGCATCAGAGATAATGAAGCCAATTGACAAGGCAATAATTGCTGTATTACTTTTTATGATTTTAATTATATTTTTTATATGTATAATTTCTGTATATGTAAAAAAACACTTTTTAAATCCTATGGGTAAATTACTTGAGGGGATAGAAAAAATAAAAGATGGAGATATGAGTATAAGATTTAATCTTGATACAAATAACGAGTATGCTAAAATTACTACGGCTTTCAATAGTCTGATTGATACTATGGTCAATAATTCTGAAGAACTAAAAAGAATAAATGATGATTTAAAGGTGCTTACTGCAAATATTCCTGGAGGAGTATATAAATACAGTTGTGATGGAAACTACATATTTAATTTTGTTAATGAAGGATATCAAAACCTATTGGGATATACAAAAGAAGAGCTTGAATTATTTTTTGATAACAAGTTGTTAAATGTAATATATGAAGATGACCGTGAAATAGTGAAAGATAAATTAGAAAGACAACTAAAAAGTGGTAATATACTTGAAGTTGAGTATAGAGTAGTTCATTCAGATGGAGAGATACGCTGGTTATTAGATAAAGGACAAATAGTAAAAGATAAGCATGAACATTCGTGGGTATATTGTGTTGTGATTGATATTACATCAAGTAAGTCGGCACAAGAACGATTAGATGTAAGTGAAGAGTGCTATAGAATTGTTATGGACCAAGAAAATAACATTGTCTTTGAGTGGAACTTAAATACAGATACAGTAAATATTTCTGACAAATGGGAAAAGAAATTTGGATACAAACCAGTAAGAAATAATCTAATTGAGAATATGCTAGAAAAGGAAATGATATACAAAGATGATATAGAAAAGTGTATAGAACTTTTTACTAGAGCTATGGATGGTGACAATTCATATAATGAAACAGAACTTAGATTTAGAAAAGGAAAAAATGAATATATTTGGTGTAAAGTTAGATTATCTAGTATTATTGATAAGTATAATCAATGTACACGTGTTATAGGTGTTGTTGCAGATATAGATAAAGAAAAAAGGAAAAACGATGAATTTAAAAATAAAGCACAGAGAGATTTACTTACAGGATTATATAATAAAATTACAACAGAAGATTTAGTTAGAACTTATTTAGAAAATGAAGGTAAGGAATGTCGTAGTGCATTGTTTATAATAGACATTGATGACTTCAAGGGGATTAATGATAATCTAGGGCATTTATTTGGAGATGCAGTTTTAAATGATATAGCATCTAAATTTGTAAATATTTTTAGAGACAGTGATATTATCGGACGTATAGGAGGAGATGAGTTTTTAATTCTTCTGAAAAACTTGAATTCAGAAGAAATACTAAAGCAAAAAGCAGATGAATTAATGAGTTTATTTAGACGTTCATTTACAGGTAAAAATAAAGATTATAAAATTTCTGGAAGTATAGGGATTGCTATTTATCCTCAGCATGGTAAAAATTTTAATGAACTTTTTAGAAGTGCAGACAATTCATTATATGTAGCAAAAGACAAAGGTAAGGATTGCTATTGGATATGTGAAAGTAATAGTCAAACTATGGATAGTGAAATAATAAGAACTAAAAATTTTACTTCTGTATTAGGTGGAGAAGAAGATATTGATGAGGCATATAAAACAAAATCTACATCTAAACAAAATCTTTCTGAGTATATATTTAGAATTTTATATGAATCCAAAGATGTTGATACTGCAGTAAATTTTATCTTGGAGCTGGTTGGTAGGTCATATAATGTAAGTCGTGCATATGTGTTTGAAAATTCGGATGACAATACTTATTGTAGCAATACATTTGAATGGTGCAATGATGGTATTGAACCAGAAATAGAGAATCTCAAAGAAGTGTCATATAGTCTAATTGGAGATTATAAGCAATATTTTAATGAGAGAGGAATTTTTTATTGTAAAGATATATCTACACTTAATGGTGGATTATATGAAATATTGGAAGCACAAGGGATTGTTTCTATGTTGCAGTGTGCAATCTTAGATGAAGGAGAATTCAGTGGATATGTAGGCTTTGATGACTGTAATGGAAATAGATTTTGGACAAAGGATGAAATAGAATCCCTGACCTTTATATCAGAAATATTAAGTGTATTTTTGATTAACAAACATAAACAAGATAAATTAATAAAATCTTATGAGACTACAAAGGTAATTATGGACAATTTGAATTCATGGACTTATGTAATAAATAAAAATACTTATGAACTATTATTCATAAATCAAAAGACATTGAGTATTGCCCCAAATGCAAAGATAAATCAATTGTGTTACAAGGCATTTTGGGGGAGAGATGAGCCATGTGATATTTGTCCAATGAATGGACTTAATGAAGAAAAAAGGTCCTGTACAATTGATATGTATAATGATAATCTTAATGTCTGGAGTAGTGCAAATGCTTCATATATAGAATGGAATGAAGAAAAAGGTGCTTGTCTAATGTGTTGTAATGATATAACTAAGTATAAAGTCAATGAATATAAGGTTTAATATATAATCTTTTCTTGTTGCGATTTAAGAAAAATATAGAGCTAAATTATTTTTGAAGCAGATAAAAAACAATTGTTTTGTATATATGATGTATAATCAAAGTTATATATTCATATTTACAAAACAATTGAAATTTGTATTATTTTATAATTTTAAATTTAGAAGGAATTTTAACTTCTGCTTTTTCTTTTATTTTAGAAGATTGTTCTTTAACCTTATTTAACAATTCAGATTCATTTACAACCAATACGTTTCTTTCTTTCATTAGCCATTTACCATCACAAATTGTAGAATCTACATTTTCACTAGTCATAGAATAAACTATATTTCCAATTGGATTATGCATTGGTAAGGAATGAATTGTATCTGGATTTAGAATAATCATATCTGCTTTTTTTCCTACTTCAAGGCTACCAATTTCTTTTTCCAATAGAGCACATTTTGCTCCATTTATAGTAGCCATTTCTAATACTTCTTCAGCAGGAATGACTGTTGGATTTAAAGTTCTACCTTTATGTATTAATGAAGTTAAATACATATCCCTCATAAGGTCCATTCTATTATTTGAAGGTGCTCCATCAGTACCAATTGAAACTGGTATTCCTTTTTCTAACATTTCAGGAATTGATGCAAATCCTAGAACCACTTTCATAGCTGCAGCTGGATTATGAGAAACTTTTACATCGTGTAATCTAAATAAATCAATTTCTTTATGAGTAAGCCAAACTGTGTGAGCAGCTAAAAGATTTGGACCTAATATACCTAATTTATCAAGATACTCAACTGTTCCAACTCCATTCTTCTGTTTTACAAATGAAATCTCATCAGCTATTTCAGCAATATGCATATGTATACCTGTATTGTACTTGTCAGCTAGTTGTTTAGTCTTAATAAGTAATTCGTCTGTTGTATTAAAAATAGTTCTTAATGCAAACCATATTTTGATTCTTTCATTAGATGTATTATTAAATTTATGGAATAGGTCTAATTGAGTATTGATTTCTTCATCTGTAGTTTTTTGCCATGCTTCGGGAAGTCCATCTCCTGTATCCATAACTGATTTAGCTAAACATGCTCTAAGTCCAGTTTTGTCAACAGCTTCAACCATAGCATCTACATATTGACCACCAGATTCCAAAAATGTAGTAACACCAGATTTTATCAACTCAATACAACATGCAGTGGATGAGATTAATGAATCTTCATAATTAAAGCTACTTTCAAATGGCCAGATTCTTTCTCTAAGCCAAGTTAAAAGTACAACATCGTCTGCAAGACCACGTTCTAATTGTTGAGATAAATGAACGTGTGTATTTACTAATCCTGGCATTAATATTTTTCCTTTAGCATCGTATATCTCAGCATCTTTATCAGCAATGTTGCTATCAAATTTGCCAACCTTTTTTATAATGTTGTTTTCAATAAGTATACTTCCATTCTCGTATACTTCTCTATCTGCATTCATAGTAATTAGATATGCATTTTTTATAAGTAATTGTGACATAAGTATCCTTCCTTTTTTATATATTTTTGTATCCACATATTATGATAATAAATTTTCTATACAAAGTTAATAGCAAAATCATTTTTATATGTAAAATTGATTTTGCTATTCATAAATTAAAAATAAATAAGATTTTATTTTATATATTTTAAAATATTAACTTAGAACTAAATTTACAACTGCAAGTAAACCTATAACCCAAAGTGTAATACTAATTTTATTAGTTTCTTTAGCTACAACATGCATTATTATGTATGAAATAAATCCAAAGCATAAACCAATACTTATACTATAAGTTAGAGGCATCAATAAAACTGTAACAAAAGCAGGTACTGCTATTTTGCTATCAGCAAAATCAATTTGCTTTATACTTTCGAACATGAACACACCAACCATAACAAGTGCAGGTGCTGCGGCGTAAGTAGGAACTATACCAAGTAATGGTGTAAATATAAGTGTGGCTAAGAATAAAGCTGCTGTTACTACAGAAGCAAGTCCAGTTCTTGCACCTGCTGCTATACCAGAAGCAGATTCTCCAAATGTTGTAACTGTACTAGTTCCTAAGAATGAACCTATTAAAGTAGAAGAAACATCTGCATATAACATTTTTCCTAAATCTTTTATTTCACCATTCTCATCTTCAAGACCCATTTGTTTACAACAAGTAATAAGAAATGCTAATGAATCAAACATATCTATAAACATGAAAGAGAATATAGGTCCAATTAATGAGAATTTCAATGCTCCTATAATATCTAATTTAAAAGCAATTGGTGCTATACTAGGAGGTTTTGAAATTATTGCTGTTGGTAATTCTACAAATCCAAATATAATAGATATTATTGTTGCAACAACTATACTTATTAATATCCCACCTTTAACTTTCTTATATTCTAATATTGCCATTAATATAAGAGCAAAAAGAGCTATTAAAACTGTTGGTGTAAAATCGGCAAGTGAAACTATAGTATCTGGGTTTGCTATTATAACACCCATGTTTTTTAAACCAACAAAAGCAAGGAAAAGACCTATACCTGCTGAAGAAGCTACTGCTAATTCTCTAGGAATAGCGTCTGCAATGGTCTTTCGAAGACCCGTTACTGCGAGTGTAAAGAATACACATCCAGATAAAAAGACTACCCCAAGACCTGTTTGCCACGGGATTCCTGCTCCTATAACTAAAGAGTATGTGAAAAATGCATTTAATCCCATACCAGGTGCTAGAGCGAATGGCGCATTTCCTAAAAGTGCAAATATTAGTGTACCAATGGCTGTAGCTAATATAGTAACAGTTATAAGTGCGGCTTTATCCATACCAGCTTCAGATAATATTGCTGGATTTACAAAAACTATATATGCCATTGTTAAGAATGTAGTAACTCCACCTATCACTTCTGTTTTAAGGTTAGAGCCACGTTCGCTAAATTTAAACATTTTGTCTAAAAAGCTCAATGATGAATTATTTCCATCTGGTTGTACATTGTTAGTATTTGGTACCATTTTTACCTCCAAAAAACTTTAAGATATAAACAAAAAAATATATATTCATATAGATAGAATAGAATATATATTCAAAGTTGACATTCTATTCATAGAAAACTCATTTAAGGTGAGTTTGTAGAAACTATTAGACCATATTACTAATATTATATGAACATTTTCTATTTGTTTTTCTGTTGTATTATATCGTAATATTGTATTATTTACAATAAATTTAATAAAATTATTCGTTTTTTTGTCGATTTTATAAAAAATTAAGGTTATTTATTATTAGAAATTATTCTTTTTAATAATAAAATATGTATGGATATAATAGGAGCCATGTTCACATGCCTTATACTATTAATGGAAGTTTATTATAGATAAGTTTGTGATATAATTATAAATGTACTGAATACAAGAATATTTCGTAAAAACTTTTTAATATATCAAATATATATATTAAGTTAATATATTAAATAAAATGGTGATAAAAAGAATATAATTTATAGTGGAGGGGAAAATGACTAAAGTTATTAAAGTACAAAAGCCTAAATTTACAGAGGAATTAGAATCTATTGAAAATCTTGAAAATATGCTTGATGATATACTTAATGATGAAAAAATATTTAATAAAATTATAGAAAATGAAATTATAAGTGATTTAGATGCTATAAGAGTTAGTTTTGAGTCTTGTATATTTAGAAATGTATCTTTTGAGAATTGTAATCTAAAAAAGATTGATTTGCTGGATGTAGTATTTGAAAACTGTAATTTATCAAATACATTTTTTGATGAAGGAAGTATATATAGAGTTGAATTTAAAGACAGCAAATTGATAGGAGTTAGATTTGATGATTGTATACTTAAAAACGTTCTGTTCAAAGATGTTTTAGGTAAGTATTCTAACTTTTCATTCTCTAAATTTAAGGTGGTTTCTATTTTGGATTCAAATTTTGAGAATTCTGTATTTCAAGAAGTAAAAAGTGATAATCTGGTATTCGAGTATACAAATCTTAAAAAAGCCAATTTTAATGGAAGTAAACTTTCTGGTGTAGATTTTACTACTAATAATATTGAAGGAATTGAGGTTGGAATAAACGATATTAGAGGAGCTATTTTTGATGTATCACAAGCAATTGATTTAACAAAATTGATGGGAATTATAATAAAATGAAAAAAATATTCATAAAATAAATTGGGAAAACGTTAACAATATGTGAATTTTTACCAGATTGACATTTTTCTGAAAATAAAGTAAGATTATCTTAATATTCAAAATATTTTCAAAGGGGGTAGTTTGGTGTGAGTAAGCAGATGAGAGATATTTTTGTGGTTGGTTTTGCTTTATTTTCTATGTTCTTTGGCGCAGGAAATCTTATGTTCCCTCCATTTTTAGGAATGGAATCCGGCAAAGACTGGTTAATTCCTCTTATTGGCTTTGTTGTTGCAGATGCTGGTATAGCAATGCTTGTTATTATAGCAACAGCAAGATGTAAGGGAAGCATGGATGATGTACTTAGGAGAGCTGGTAAAGGATTAGCAAGAGTAATGAGTGTAGCCGCTCTAGCATGTTTAGCACTTCTTGTTATACCAAGAACTTGTGCAACAACATATGAGATGGGTATTATACCTATATTTGGAGACCATGGACCAGCAGCTAAAGCGATATTTTCAGTGATTTTCTTTGGATTAACTTTAGCATTTACAATTAGGTCTTCTAAGGTTATAGACATAATAGGTAAGTATTTAACTCCAGCGTTATTATTAGTATTATTTGTTTTAATAGTAAAAGGTATAATTTCACCAGCAGGACCTATGAGTCCAGAACATATGATAGATAGAAATCTATTTGGTGAAGGTATATCACAAGGTTACCAGACAATGGATGCTCTAGGTGCAGCTTCTATGGCAACTATAATGTTAATGTCTATAGTGGGTAAAGGATATACATCAGATAAGGACCAAATTGGAATGACTATTAAAGCTGGTTTTGTAGCTTGTGTATTTTTAGCATTAGTATATGGTGGTCTTACTTATTTAGGTGCAACAGTTTCAACAATATATGATACTAGTGTACCTCAGGCATCTTTATTAGTTGAAATAACTAGTATACTATTGTATGGTCAGGTAGGAAAGATAATTTTAGGTATAATTGTAGCACTTGCCTGTCTTACTACTTCTACAGGTTTAACAGCATCAATATCAACTTATTTTGAAGGAATAAGTAAGGCAACTTACAAACAACTAGTTATAGGTATATGTGTGGCTAGTATGCTTATATCAAATTTAGGTGTTGACTCTATAATAGCTATATCAGTTCCAATCCTACAAACGATATATCCTGTTTTATTAGCAATAGTTATCATGGAGTTGGCTGGTAAAAATATAAAAAATGATAATGCATTTAAAGGTGCAGCATACGTTACGTTAGTGGTTAGTGTATTATCAGCTGTAAATGGAATGACAGGAGCTGTTCCATTTATACAAAGCTTACCACTTGCAGGTTTGGGCTTTAACTGGGTAATACCAGCTATATTGGGTGGAATAGTTGGTAACTTCATAAAAAGCAACAAACAAGTAGCATAATAATTTGTAATTAATTTAATTTTATAATATATAATTTTTTTAGTACTATGGGTAGGTTTAATCAAAACCTAATCTACCCATAGTACTTTTTAGATTGAAGTATAATAATATGTATATAATTTTTTATAATATAATTTTTCTTTGAAGTATGATAAAATTAGTAATAGTGATAAGAAAGTACAAATTTAGGAGGTTTTAACTAATGCTTAGAAAAATAACAGCATTTATGCTATCCATATGTTTAATTATTGGACTTACAGGCTGTAGTTTGATTGCAGGCAAGCAAGATAAAAAGGAAATTATAGATGACTTTAAAGTTGCAGTAGTAACTCAACCATTATCTGAGAACAAAGTACAGTATAATATAGTAGAAAGCTTGGCAAAAGAGTATGAAGAAGAGAATAAAATTGATAAAGACAAAGATGGTAAAGCTAAAGTTAAGCAAACTATAAAGCATGTTGTATTACCAGAAAACTTTACTTCTAATATAGATAACGCTATAAATCAAATAGTAAAATTGGCTGATGATAAAGAAATTCAGGCAATTGTAGTATCTACAAATCAAGCGGGTCTTTTACCAGCTTTACAAAAGGTAAAGGAAAAGCGTTCAGAAATAATAACTATTTCTGCACCTATGGGAGATGACAAGAATCAATTAAGCCAGTATGTTGATGTGAATTTAGGGGCTAATATAGAGGGAAGAGGAAAGTTATTAGCAGAACATTCAAAAGAAATGGGAGCAAAGGCTTTTATTCATTACGCTTCTAAAGATGATTTAAAAGATGCTAATATAGCCAAAAGGCTAGAGAAGATTAAAGAGACTTGTAAAAATATAGGACTACAATTTGTACAAGTGGATACACCAAATATGAATAATGAAGAAGATAAAAATAAGGTTAAACAGTTTTTAAATGAAGACATTGAAAAACAAGTTAAAAAATATGGAAAAGATATAAATGTATTTGGTGTAAATGAGATTATGGATGAAGTTATTTTAACTAAGGCTTTAGAGTTAAAGTATATAGTTGCAGAACAAAGTAATCCATCACCAACACAAACATATCCTGAGGTTATGGGACTAAAAATATCTAAAAAAGATGCTCAAAATTATAATAAAATAAATGATATGATAAGTGAAAAAGCTAAGGCTGCTGGTATGTCAAATAGGCTTGGAGGATATCCTATTCCAATGGATGCTTTTATACCAGCATTAGCAATCCATCTTGCTACTGAAATGGTAAAGGGAGACTTAACACAAGAAGATGTAAGTGCTCAAGATTATTTAGAGGGATTTGTAGAATTAAAATTTGGTATTGGTTCAGAATTTACACCTTTAACAGAGGTACTTTATAATTATCAATTAGTAGTCTTAAATCAATTAATCTATTAATATTAAAAGCTATGTTATTAGTAATAAAATACTAATTTCATAGCTTTTTCTGATAATAAATAAGTTTTATTATTTTATATAAAACTTTATATAAAAAATAAAATCTTAGGATTATATAAAACATGATAAAGTAAATATGAATTACTATAGATTTAAATTATATTATTTTCTATTATTTTTGTTCCTTTCTCAGTTAAAGTGGAGCCTTTTCTTCCTTTGCCAGAAAATAAGTATCCATTAAGTGTTAAATATTCTAGCATACTTCTTACTTCATATTCTGTGACATTATATTCCATAAATTTCATTAGTTTTGTTCTACCCATAGGTTTTATATATAATGACTTTAAAATAGAAATACATATGTTTCTGTCATATTGACTTAAATCATGAAATATAGAGACATTATTTGATACAGGATGATGATTTAATTTTGAAGATATATTTTGAGGTAAATCATTTATTGTAAGATAATTAGAACCCATGTAAGCCATATATTCAATACAATTTCTCAATTCTCTAATATTACCCATCCAAGTGTAGGAATTTAGAGTCTCTAAAAGATATTTATCCAGTTTAACATTTTTATAGGGAAGCTCTTTTAAAAATGACTCTAAAAGAAGTGGAATATCTTCTAATCTATTTCTAAGAGGAGGTAAATCTAAAGTAAACATACTTATTCTATAAAATAAGTCCATCCTAAATTTATTTTCTATAATTAATTTTTCTAAGTCTTTATTTGTGGCAGCTAATATTCTTACATCAATTGGAATGATACTTGTACCACCAATTTTTCTAATTTCTTTTTCTTGTAAAACTCTCAGAAGTTTAACTTGTAAGTTGTGTGGCATATCTCCTATTTCATCTAAAAATATAGTTCCAGTATGAGCTAATTCAAATAATCCTTTTTTTCCACCTTTTTTAGCACCAGTAAAAGAACCATCTTCATATCCAAATAGTTCACTTTCAAGTAGTTCACTTGGTAATGAAGCACAATTTATAGCTACAAAAGGTTTATTTTTTCTATTTGAATGATTGTGTATTGATTGAATGAAGGCCTCTTTACCTGTACCTGTCTCACCTGTTATTAATATAGGATTATCTGTAAGAGCCATTTTTTTTGCTTTTTCAATACAATCTTTTATAACAGAGCTATTTCCAATAATATTATTAAATTTATATTTAGCTACATAACCTCTTTTAACAGAATCACTTCTTATTTTTTGTTCTAATATCTCGATGTTATTTACATCTTTTAATGTAATTAAACAACCTTCTATATTTTTATAAAGATAAAATGGTTTTTTAGAAAGTATGAATTTTTTATCTATTTCATCGATGTATATAATCATATTGTCTATATTTAAATTCTTCGTAATTTTATGTAAAAAACTCTTTGGTAGATAATCCATTAAAGATGGAGATTTTATAAGTTTTTCATCTAGTTCAAGCATACTAAGTAAAGATTTATTTACAAAAGTAACTTTATTGAAGGTATTAAAAAATATTAAACCATCTCCTATTTCATCAATAGTCATGTAAAGTATTGTTTTTAGTTTAGATATATTATCCAATGATGTATTTAAAAAGTCATGACTGAGTGTTTCCTTAGATAATTTATATAATTTTTCTATAAATTTTTCATTTTTTAATTTTAATACCACTAGTAATGACATATATGTATCTAATGAAATTTTTCTCCATCCTAAGTCAACTATGTTTTTTATGTATTTTGGTATAAATCTAATTTGACCTGGTGTTATAGCTGTATCCAAATCATATATTTCATCACAATCTGGATAGGTTGGTACAAAATCTATATGATTTATCCCGATTTTATATAGGTAGGTAGCCATTTCAAACGCTGATGTTTTATTAGTGGTCATAAGTAATGATTTTGTACCAGAAGGTAGTTGCATCATTTTTTCATAACCAAGCTTTGAAAGTGCTTTTGTTCCATGAATAATTTCAATATCTTCTTTAAAATGTTTTATTAAAAAATTACTAGTTAAAGGTGATAGAGAAAGTACAACATCTCCTTCTAAATTTTCTTTTATGCCATCGAGTATATTTTGTGTTTCTATGATTATCTCATCTCCAAAAAAGTTTATTAACTCTTCTTTGTAATGATTACTATTCAATTTATCATATGTTATAAGGATTAATTTCTTTTTATCCATGCTATTTCTCCTAACAAAGTAATATTTATTTTATTCTTTTAAGTACAAGGTAAGTTATATTATACATCAAATAATATGATAAATTTAGAAATACGATTAAAAAAAGGTTTTTATAGGTTTTTATCCTATAAAAACCTTTTTATAAATATTTTTTGATAAATAACTAAAGTATATTTTTATATTAAGAAGTGTATTTTGATAAGTAATAAAAAAATAATGTATTTAAATACTTTAGAAGTTAGTAATTATAAGCAATTTATTATATGGGATAAATCTACAATCAAAAAATGGATATAAAACCCTTATCATTAAATTATTGGCACAAATTTTGCTTATTAAAGAGATATACTAATAAATCTTAATTAAACAGGAGGGAGAATTTAAATGAGCAAATTGGAATCAGCAACAGAAAAAGTAGAAGTAAAATGGTATGGGTATGTAGCATTAATTTTGGGTGCATTATTCTTTTCAGGAATATTTAAGGATGCGTCAGGGCCATTAAAAGTATTGGATTTTAATAATGTACTGGGTTCTTTTGGAACATTAGGAACTGTTAATGATGGTGTGGGTACATTAGCTGCAAATTTTAGAGGTGATGGAGGTACTGGTCCTAGAGATGGATGGCTATATGCATTGACACTAATACCATCTGTTATGTTTGCACTTGGAATAGTTAGAGTTATAGACCATTTAGATGGGATGAAGGCAGCTCAGAAGCTTCTTAGTCCGCTATTAAAACCGTTATTAGGATTACCTGGATTTGCAGGATTGACTTTGATAGCTAGTTTACAATCTACTGATGCAGCTGCATCTATGACTAAAGAACTTAAAGATGATGGATATATAGACGAGAAACAAAAGGCTGTATTTTGTGCATTTCAATTTTCAGGTGCATCTGCAATCACAAACTTCTTTGCTTCTGGAGCAGCATTATTTCCATTTATCGGAGATGTTCCAATCTTTATACCACTTGCTTTAATATTAATTATGAAATTTGTTGGAGCAAACTTACTTAGACTATATTTAAATAAATTTGACAAGGGGGAAGCTTAATATGAGTGAAGTAGCAAAAAAAGAAGTAAGGGCTAAAAAAGGGAATGTGATAGACGCATTTATTGGAGGAGCTAGAAATGGATTTCAAATAAGCACAAATTCAATGGCTCCAAATGTTATCTTTGGTTTTGCTATAATTTCTATATTTAATTTAACAGGTCTTTTGGATGTGATAGGAACAATATTTACACCTGTAATGAGCATATTTGGACTTCCAGGTGTTGCAGCAACTGCAATAATGACAATATTTATATCAATGGGAGGAGCATCTGGAGTAATAGCAGGTCTATTTACAGCAGGTCAGATAAGCCAAGCACATGTTGCAATTCTTTTACCAATGTTATTGCTTTCAGGTGCTCAGATACAATTTATGGGTAGACTTTTAGGAACTGCTGAATTAAAGACAAAATATTATCCACATATGTTTGTGATAGCAACTTTAAATGGTTGTATTGCAATGCTTATAATGAATTATTTCGTAGTATAGGTAAGTATAATAAAAGTTTAATATAAATATAAGGTTTACATTTTAAGGAGGAGTTATATTATGGAAACTAATAAAGATTATATTGAGTACGTACATAGGGTGTATGATTATTTACATACTATACCAGAAAAAGGGTTTGAAGAATATAAGACATCTGAGTTTGTTTTAAAGGAACTTGAAAAAATGGGTTTTGAAGATATTAATAAAGGCATTGCAGGAACTGGTATTATAGTAACTATAGATTCTAAAAAAGAAGGACCAGTATTTGCTATAAGGGCAGACATGGATGCGTTGGAATTTATAATAGATGGAGAAAAGAAAATGATACATGCTTGTGGACATGATGGTCACACTTCCATGATTTTAACAGCTGCAAAACTAATAAGAGAAAGAAATCTAGTAAAGAGAGGTACTTTAAAAATACTTTTTCAACCAGGAGAAGAAAAACTATATGGTGCATTAAGAGTAATCGATTCTGGCTTATTGGATGATGTGGAAGAAATGGTAGGTATGCATTTAAGACCTGGTCAAGATTGTAGACTTGGAAAGGCAATACCTGCAATGTATCATTGTGCTAGTTGCATAATGGAGTTTACGATTAAAGGTGTTACTTGTCATGGGTCTAAACCACACTTAGGAGTAAATGCAGTAGATGCTGTTTGTTTGGCAGTGAGTGCAATAAATGCAATAAGAGTAAATCCAGCTGTACCAAACTCCATAAAAGTGACAAATATATCAGTTAAAGGAGAAACATATAATAATATACCAGATGAAGCATTTATGGCTTTAGATATAAGAGCAGAAAGTAATGAGATAATAGAAGAATTAAAAGAAAAAGCAATACATGCTGTAAAAACTGCTGCAAATTCTATAAATGCAGAGGCTATGTTACTTTCAAAGGATGGAGTGCCAGCAGCAGAGTTTGATGAAGGGCTTGTGAAATTGGCTGAAGAAACTATAAAAGATGTATTGGGAGAAGATGCGTCTATAGGTACATTTAAGAATTCTGGTGGAGAGGATTTTCACTACTACACACAAAAACTAAAATGTAAAACTACATATATTGGATTGGGAGCTGATGCTACACCAGGATTTCACAATCCAAATGTGACATTTGATACAAAGGCTTTGGAATATGGAGTTGATATATGGTGTAGATTAGTTGAAAAGAGATTGGGTAATATCTAAACTAATGATTCTACATTTACAAATTTAGAAGTTATAGAAAAGATTGCTTATGTCAGTTGAAATATAATTAATATAAGCAATCTTGTTTTGATATATTGAAACTATTTTTACAACATTGAAAAAAACTATAACGATAAAAACAAGTATATTTTAAATCTATTGGACAAAAAAGTGTTACTATTATAATATGTAGAATTGTAAAATAACACCAAATTACATCCAGTTATATACTAAGTAATTATAAAATTTGTATTTTTAGGAGGGGTAAAATGAGTAAATATAATTTTGACCAAGTAATAGATAGAGTAGGGACAGATTGTGTAAAATGGGATTTTAGAACTAATTGTTCACCAAAAGCACAAAAAGATGGTTTACCTTTTTGGATTGCAGATATGGATTTTGAATGTGCAGAGCCAATAATAGAAGCATTACATAAAAAAGTTGACCATAAAATATTTGGATATAGTTCTAATGATAGTGAAGAATACTTTAATGCAGTTTGTAGCTGGTACAAAAGAAGATTTAACTGGGAAATAAATAGAGAAAATATTGTGTTTAGTCCAGGAGTTGTACCAGCTGTTGCTATTTTAGTAAGAATATTAACTGATTCTAATGAAGGTGTAATAGTTCAAAAACCAGTGTATTACCCATTTGAAGCAAAGATAAAAAGTAATAATAGAGAAGTTGTAAACAATCCTCTGATATATGAGAATGGCACATATAGAATGGATTATACTGATTTAGAAGAAAAGGCTAAGTGTAGCAATAATAAAGTACTTATACTTTGTAGCCCTCACAATCCAGTTGGTAGAGTATGGAGAGAAGATGAATTAAAAAAAGTTGTAGAAATATGTAAAAAATATGACTTATGGATAATAGCTGATGAAATACATTCTGATTTAATTAGAAAAGGATTTAAACATACTCCTTTACAATCATTATGCCCAGAGTACAAAGATAAAATAGTTACATGTATAGCACCAAGTAAAACGTTTAATCTAGCTGGAATGCAATTATCTAATATAATAGTGAATAACAATGATTTAAAAAAGAAATATCAAGAAGAGGTCACAGCTGTTGGAGTTGGAACTTCACCAAATCCTTTTGCTATTGTAGCTACTATAGCAGCATATAATGAAAGTGAAGATTGGGTTAATGAATTGAATGAATATTTAGATAATAATATAAGATTTATTGATGAATACTTAAAAGAAAATTTACCAAAAGTAAAACTTGTTTATCCAGAAGGAACGTATTTAGCATGGTTAGATTTTACTGCCTATGGATTAAATGAAATAGAACTTGAAGATTTAATGTTTAAGAAAGCTAATGTATTATTTGATTAAAAAATAGCTACATACACTCGTAAC
>NZ_JBJOCA010000036.1:0-39337 GCF_045898275.1 Clostridioides sp. GD02404 | reverse complement strand
GTAAAATCTATTTGTCTCCCATTAAACTCTTTTATATAATCTGCTATATCATATACTCTTTGACATTTATGCTCTATACAATGGCAAATGTCATTTATGCTTACTTCTTCTGGTATTTCAACTATAATTTCATGTTCTAAAGTTACTTTTTCCTCAAAGTTGATTTTATACTTTTTCATTTTATTTCACCCATCCATTCTATAGAATTTACACCTGTAATTTATTCTTTATTCTTATAGTTCTTGCTATAACAATTTTCACACTCTTTTAAATTTAGTCTATACTCATAAATTCTCCCTACTATGAAACTAGTTATTATTAACGTAATGCTAGTTAAAATATTCATTTTTCAACATCTCCTCATATTCTTCTCTAGCTTTATCTATTGCAGTAAATATATTTTCTCCATTGTCATATAATTCTTTTGCTCTTTTAATTGTGTATTCTATTCTTGAAACTTCCATTATTCCTCCTCAATGTATTCAACTTTCCAGCCACTTCTAGTTTTACTTTTCTTTTTAATAGCTTGATAAACTGCTTGATATTTTAACCTTAAAAAACAGGCTGCACCATCTATAGACTCAAATTCCTTTACTTCTCCTGTATTAACATTTCTAATTCTTACTGGTAACTCTTTTTTTATTTTTCTATCCTTCTTCACTCCAAACTCAGCTAACATTTTTTCTGGCTTAGGATATACTCTTTTTCCATTTTTTGTAATACCTAACAAGCAACAATATAATGCTAAGTAGTTTCTACATGTAAGGTCATCTTCAATAAGGTTGTCCACTACTGAGCCACTAAAATACCTTTCTACTTTAAACATTTATTTCACCTCATATTTAATTTTTCAGATTAAAATGGTAACTCATCATCATCTATAATTTCAAATCCTTGAGGGTCTAGTCCTATTGTTCCATCTTGTACACTCTCTTTATATGAATTACTTGATTTACTCTTACTTTCTAATGACTGTACTGATTTTGTACTTACTTTTGTAAATGTTCTCTTTTCTCCTGATTGAGTTTGATAATTATCAACTCTTATATTTCCTTCTAATGCTACTAGCTTCCCTTTTGTTATGTAATTTGCACAGTATTCAGCTGATTTACCTATTACTTCTATTGGTATAAAGTCAGTATCCCTTTTCCCATCTTTATTTATATAATTTCTGTCTACAGCTATTGTAAATGATGCTACTGCTGTGCCTGTTCCTGGTATGTATTTTAGTTCTGGGTCTCTAGTTAATCTCCCAACTAATACAACTTGATTCATTTTAGTACCTCCACTATTATTATTTAAATTTAGCCTTTTGGCTTTTCTTTATAATTTCATCTAGTTCTTTTTTACTATATTGAGTAAATGTTTGTTCAAAATTAGCAAACTTATTTTTATTTGTTTGATTACTAGATTTTCTTGATTTTTTATTTTCATGTTGTAATTTATATAATTCTAATTGCTCATATGTAGTTATGTTTGAATCTTTCCACTTTTTAAGAATGCCTTTTAAATATGATAAATTCATACTCATTCTTTCAGCACATATCTCTATAGCTCTTTTAAATACTTTTACATCTACTTCATTAGATACTTCTAATAACCATTCTGCTGTAACTGGATATACTACTCCTATGTTTTCTTCATATAGCTTCTTAAATTCTTTTAAATTGTTATCCACAGGCTTATCTATATACATACTATTAAAACTATTAATATTAATACTATTAATATTAGTGTCCATATTTTCCGTGTCCGGCTGAGTCGTGTCCGGAAAAGTAGGACATGGTTCCATGTCTATATTTTTAGGACATGGCTTTTTTTTCTTTTTATCTTCTTTTGAACCTCTATTAAAAATACATTTTTCTATATGAGTTCTATCAAATACAATTTCATATATATTGTTTTGCATCTTACCTTGTTTAGATTTATTTTTATGAATTTTTATATAACCACTAGTTTCTAATTCTTTTTTATATTTTGTAAAAGTGTCTTTTGATATATTTAACTCATAACAGATTAAATCCCTAGTTGGAAAACAAGTTCCAGTAGTTCCTGCAAAGCTGGATAAATAGGAATATAACATTCTAGCACCAACAGTTAACCATCTATCTCTAGCTACTAATCTTGGCATGAGACCATATCCATCACTTAGTATATTTCCCTTTTCTATAATAACTTTGTCCATATTATTCAAGAGATTCACCTACTTAATTAACCCTTTTTCTCTTTGTAATTTTTCATATCCAACACATATCTGGTCATATTCTTGCTTACTTAAATCCTTAACTTCTTTATTAAACTTATAATATACTTCACTTTTTACTCTATCTGCATCTTTTCCTATAGTATTTGCTATTGAAAAGAGCCTTTTTATTTGATTTTGATTTATTTTTATTTGACTATTTTCATTTCCTTTACTAGAAAAATTCCCTAAATCATTTCTCTTATAATCCTCTTTTCCACTCGTTGCATCAAAAGTATCATTCTCTGTAATGTTTAATAATTGTATGTATAAATATCTTGTTTGATAAGTTTCAATTCCTCCCAATGCTTGTAACTCATTAGAACCTTTTAGTTGTAACTCTCTCATTGGAGATGTGAATATTATCTCTTCTGTTGGATTTTCTCCATTAATCAATGTTAGTGTTGCATAGTCATTTGTAAAGGTCACTATAGGGCATAATTTGGCTTTTTCTAATAATTCTGTAGCTTGAGGGAGAAAGTCTGCCAACTCAAAATACTTAAAGTTAGCAAACTTATTTTGACCACTCTTTTTTATATCTAATTTATTAAACTTAATTCTTACATCCATTAATTTAATATAAATATTATTTACTTCCAATAATCTCACTCTCCATTTCTCTAATATTTCTTTCTAAAACAGACATAAATCCATCTATGTAATCACCACAACCCCCTTGTAATTTGTATTCTTCCAAATGCTCTTCAAATTGTTTCAAAGTCCACCCTTTTTTATGTTTATCTATACAAGATTCTAATGCTGATATTTGTCCAAACTTTACATCCCAATCTACTTCATCTATTGTCATAAACTTTAATAAAAATAATCTATCTTCTAAATCATTAATTATTTCACTTCTTGTTTTCATTTATTCCCCCTTATGCTATAATATAGCTATAATTTTTTTTAGTTTATTTTTACCTAGAGCCTGTGCAAAGGCTCTTTTCTTTATATCTGAACATCTATTGGTCTATCCCTTTCAAGTTCTTCTTGATACATCATAGCTTCTCTAAAGTCAATAGAAGCTTCTAATTTAATATCAAATTCTAGTCCTTCTAAGATATTTTGACTAGCAAACTTTACAGCTTCCCACCAATCCAAACTACCAGTTTCAAATTCTCCTAATTCCTTTAATTTATTTATTTCCTTTTCTGCTTGTTTAATTTGACCTATTGCAATTAATCTAGCTGCTTCCATTTAAACCCCTCCCAATTTATTACTATCTATATAAACTACATTCTAAATTTCTATATTACACATTAAACCTTTTAGAATGTTACATTACCTATTCTAAATCCATTCTTTTTGTGCTATAATTTATTTGTGTTATATTTTATTTTTTATTTTTTTGTGTGTTGGTTATTTGACCAGCACTTTTTTATTTAATATTCCAACCGATATTTTCTTACCAGTTTTAATATCTTTAAATACTATATCTGCTATAACTTTTCCATCTTTTTTAAGAGTTACTATATTATTCTTATTAGTATTAAGGCTTAACAATTTCATCCCCCCTCTCTACTGCTTTTAAAAGTTCATCCAAATTTTTACCTTGATTTCTTTCAATAAAATCATCAACTTCATATCTTGAAATTTTTCTACCATCACCTCTAGCCAGTGATTTTATCAAACCTGTGCTCACTAACCTACGCATAAAAACTGTATCTAATTTTAAAATTCCCCTTGCTTCTTCTACTGTTATCAAGTAATTTGGATAGCCTCTTTTTATTAAAACAACTATATCTTTAGGCTCTAGTACTTTTACCTTTTGTTCAACTGTTTGGCTCTTAGCTCTATCTGTTTCTTGTTTATTTATCTCTACTTCTATTAAACTTTTTAAACTATCACTAAATTGCTTTGCTACACTTTCAGAAATGTCCATGTGAAAATTCTCTCCCATCTTTTTTATTATTTATATTCCAACTAGTCCATCTAATTTTTATACAAATTGCTAGTAATTAAAATTTTCGTTTTATATACAAATCAAAATTATCTGGGTCGTCAATTTCAAGTTTGGCGGCTTTTTTACTAAAATACATGTCAATAAAAGATTTTACTAAAGACCACTCTGTCTGATTCACCCCTATTAATGCATTTTTTATTTCTTCTATTTTTTTATTTTCCAATTTAATCACTCCTTCTTGAATATTCTGTGTTTTCCTAAATCACTAACCTAACATTGAAGTTTGATAACTATACTCTTTTTCTATATCTGGCAATATATTATTTACTTTTAATAAATCATATAGAAACAATCTTCCTTTTTGAGTCCATTTAGTTGTCATTTTTACATCAGTCATTCCATCACTTCTAGTTATATCTATTGTTTCTGAATGAGTGTATCCCTTGCCTTGATACTGTTTATATAAAAACCATTGCCCACTTTGTTTGTATTGGATTCCTCTTTCATGAAGTATTTTATTCATTTCTTTTCCACTCATTCCATAGTCTTTTGCTATTTGAGTTATAGTGACAAGACCTTTGTTTTTTAATATCATATCTGTATAATCTGCCTTTGGTTTTAGTTCTTTTATTACTTGGTCTTTCATTTTACCTTCTAATTGTAACTGCTCTTTCTCCTTTTGTTCCTCTATCCAACGTTTAGCACGCTCTATAGGATTATCTATCATATAACTATCTTTTGATTGTTGATTTACCATATTATATGTGCCAGTTTTACGAATGTTTGGTAAAACTTCATCTGTAACCCAATCTTGAAATCTTTCAGCTTCTTCTTTTCTTGATTTGAAAATTAGTTTGTACACACCACTTTCAGTAAGAAAATTCTCTCCTGTATTATGTAATTTTCTAAACTGCATATTATGCATTTTAGAATTAGTCACCTTAACTAACTGATTATCATTAAATTTTCTAATACTGCTGTTAACATCTGAAATCTCTAAACATTCTGCTACGTGCTTAGGATTAAATAAAATTTTCCCTTCAAATTCAAATACTTCAACTTCTTTCCCTTCAAATATCATTAAGTTATTACTCATAATTTCTACCTCCCTAGTTTTTTATTTTGGTATTGAACAAACTGATACCTAGTAAACCTACCTTATTCATCTTTCGCCACTTGTAGACAAAATCCCATTTCAGCTTTGTACCTTTGTATCAACTATTTATAGTTGATTTTTCTAAAAGCTCATTTGATACTTTCATACCATCTGCCATCGCAGAAATATAATTTTGTTGTTCTAAATTTAATTTTTTAAACAAAAGAGTCATTTGAATAAGCTTTCTATCATCATCATCTAAATTCAAATTAGTTAAATGAGAATTAATTTTTTGTGTTTTCATTTCAGCACCTCCTTGTGTTATAAACACAGTATAGCATCTCACCTCTGTGTAGTCAACACTTATTTGTAAATATTTTTGTGTTTTTACCACAACGTTTATGTTGACTAATTCTTTTTTGTGTTATACTATCTAATTAATAACATAATTATTAGGAGGAAAATCATGCATGAACGTATATATAAAATAAGAACATCCTTAAAAATGTCTCAACGTGAATTCGGTGAAAAACTTGGTGTAAGCAGAGATGTCATAAGTAATATTGAATATAACAGGGTTACACCTAAGCCTGTATTTATACAACACTTATGTGACCTATATAATGTTAATAAAGAATGGCTCTTAACTGGTGAAGGAGAAATGTTTATAGAGTTCTCTGAAAATGAAAAAGTACTAAAAATAGCAACAAATATTATAAATGAAGATGATAAATTTATGAAAAATATATTATTTACTTTTAGTAATCTAAATGATGAACAAAAAGTATTTCTTACTAACTTAATGAAAAACATGACACAATAAAACCACCCAAAAAAGGGTGGCTATTTTTTTATGTTTGGCTTTAAATTTGTTGCTACTATATTTATGTACTTTAAGTGTTCTATATCTAATGCATCTCTAAACTTTAAAATTTGATTTATTCCTATGTTTGCTAATTTTTCTGCATCATTTATTAACTTTTTTCTTTCTTCATCCATTATTATATTCCTCCATTGATAAATATTTTATTACCCCTCATCTTACAAATCCGCTTCTGCTTTATTGAATAAAATCCCTTGACTTACTTATAAGATATTAATAGTTATTAACTATATATATTATTTAATTGGTATATTGCTATGATGAAAGAAATGGTTTAGAATTAGAATTGAGAAAATAATTTATGTTTAGTTTTTTTAATCCATAACTATATTAATTGTATAAATATACCATTTGTGTTATTATTATATTAACATAAATATACTATAATACACAATATAAACTAGATTTATTTCTTATATTAACTATGTGGTATGTAAAATAACTATATTAATTTTACAAATGAATTAAGGAAACATTATTATATTAACTATGTGGTATTTAGATTTAGAAGAGATAAAAAATTCTCTTCTTTTTCTATTTACATAATTTTTTATACTATACACATCTCATTCTTTTATCTAACTTAAAAATACCTCCCTCCCTTTTGTTCTCGAATACACCATATATTATTTAATAAGTTAATATCAAATCATCCCCTTATATATTTTCTTAAAATCATTTTGTAGATATATTATATAGATTAAATAAGCGAAGCGCAAATCATAAAAACTATATATTTTTATTCATTTTAACTTTGATTTTAATAGCATGTTATATTCTTTTTTGTTAATTTGACTTCTTATTTATGTGAACATACTTATTATTATTTATTATTATTCTTGCACAATTTCCATTTTAATTATAAAAATCTTTCGACAAATTATTTAGCATTAATACAATATAATTTCTATAATCATATTATATTAACACAAATAAAACTTGTCAATATTAAAATATATTTTTATGTTAACTTTCATAAAATAAGTTCACATTTCTATAAACTTATGCTATACTTCTCATAAAGGGGGTTTTATTTATGGCAACTTTTGGTGAAAGATTTAAATTTTTAAGAACAGAAATGAATCTAACTCAAGATGAACTTGTTGAGAAATTTAATACAGTTTACCTTACAAGTTTTAATAAATCGACGATATCACAATATGAAAATAATAAAAGAAAACCAGAAATAAATGTTTTGGAAAATTGGGCAGATTTTTTTGATGTATCAATTGATTACCTTTTAGGGAGAACTCTTGTTAGAAATCACATAGATACTGTAGCGACACATAAGGCTAATCCTAATGAAATTTTACCAGAAGAAGCTCAAGAACAACTTAATGATTATATTGAATTTTTAATAAATAAGTATAAAAAATGAATATTTAGAGCAGTTCACACCTGCTCTTTATATATAATAAGACTCAAAAATACATTCTTTTTATAGGGGGATTTCCATGAAAAAACTAGACGCACTTTTAGACTTAGCAAAAAATGAAGAAATAGAAATTTACTACACTGACAAAATAGCAGATGACATAAAAGGATTGTATATAAACAAGCAAGGGTTAAAAATTATATCATTGCTTAATTCATTAAAACAGAATAATACTAAGCTAATAGAGATATTAGCAGAAGAATTAGGACATCATTTTACCAGTGTTGGAAATTATGTATCTTCAAAAAACAGTTATAAAAACAAAATATTGGTAGATAAAACTGAGGACAAAGCCCTAAGATGGGCAGGTGAATTTCTTATAACAGAAGAAGAAATAATACATGTTATTAATTCACATGCGACAAGTGTATATGAAATAGCAGAAGAATTACAAGTTAGCGTTGAATTCTTATTAAAAAGATTAGAATTTCTATCAAGAAAGAAAAACATGTTAAACTTGGGAAACAATAGATTCCTAGTATTAACTAATTTACCAAATTTCTACATATACGAAGATATTTTTTAAACTCTTTTATTCTACTTTTATAGATTTTTATTTAATAAATATATATTTCAATATCACTATAATAAATCGCATATAAAATCAAAAAAATTGTAAGAATATTAAGAAAATAGTTCATTGCAAACAAGATAAACAAAATTAAAATAATATTGTACACAACAAAAGTATATAAAGAGCAGACTAACTGCTCTTTTATATAAACATAAAACAAACATACATTCTAAAAAAAGGGGGTACTATTATGAAAGGTGGAGTAAGAAAAAGAAGTAACAAATGGTATTACTACTTTGACCTAGGCATAGTAGATGGAAAAAGAAAAAAAGTAGAAAGAGTTGGTGGCAATACAAAAAAGGAAGCAGAAAAAGCACTAAGAGAAGCACTAAATGAATATGAAAACTCTGGTATAGTATTTGAAGAAAGTAACATAAGTGTATCAGACTATTTAGACTTTTGGTACAAAGAATATGTTTTACTTAACTGTAAATACAACACACAAGAAAGCTATAGAATAAACATAGAAAAACATATAAAACCAAAACTAGGAGTTTACAAAGTAAAAGCTTTAACACCTGCGATACTACAAAGCTTCATAAATAAAAAATACAAAGAGAATTATTCTCAAAATACATTACAAGTATTAAAAAACATATTACATAGGTCATTAAAGTCAGCAGTCTATCCTTACAAACATATACGAGAAAATCCTATGCAATATGTAAGTATACCAAAAGCTAAGACTAAAATAGAATCTAGCAAAGTTAAAACTATTACATTAGATGAATTTAATCAAATGCTGAATATATTTCCTCAAGATTCATTTCAGCGTATAGTCCTACTAATTGGATTTTATACTGGCATGAGAAGAGGAGAAATTATTGCATTAACATGGGATGATATAAATCTTGATAATAAAACTATTACAGTAAAACATACACTGATTAAAAAGAAGAATGGACTATTTGAATTAAGCCAACCAAAAACAGAAAGTTCTTGTAGAACTATCTTTACAGGAGATACTTTAATAAGGATACTAAAAGAACATAAACTACATCAAAAGAAAATGAAATTAAAATATGGTGAATTTTACTTTGATAGTAACTGGGTATGTACGAAAGAAAATGGTCAACAAGTAAACACCCACACTTTAGACACTATAGTAAAACAAATTCGAAAAGCTTTAAACAACGACTTCCATTTTCATTGTTTAAGACATACACATGCTACCCTATTATTAGAAAATGGCGCTAACATTAAAGACATACAAAATCGCTTAGGTCATAGCCAGTTATCAACTACAATGGATACCTATTCACATGTAACTGAAAAAATGAAAAATGAAACTGTAGATATATTTGAAAGAATTACAAACTAGTTTGCCACCCAAAACTATAATACGGTGGCAAACGGGTGGCAAAATCTAATTTACCTATTTTAAAAGCTAATATAATCAATTTTATATAATCAGCTATACCTTTGCAATTTCAATGCTTTAGAATTTATAATATCTATCATTCATACAATATAATAATTATAAATCTAACCAATAAAACATATATCTTACATAATACTATCTAATCTCTATCGTCTAGCATATTTTTTCTATACTCATTTGGACTCATATTATTGAACTTCTTAAATATTTGTGAAAAATAACTACTATTATTAAAACCTACTTTCTTACAAACCTCACTAATACTCATATTTATATTTAATAGGTATTTCTTAGATTCTTCTATCCTAAGAAGATTTATATACTCAGTTATTGATACTTGGTTTTTTTCATTAAAAATAGAGCTCAAATAATTTGGACTTATAAAAAATACCTTCGCTATACTATTTAAGTTTATATTATCTTTATAATATTTTTGTATATATTCATTCACATTTTCAATCAAATCTCTCTTATCTTGTTTCCAAAATTCTCTATTCTTATCAATACACTCTTCAGAAAATTGTAATAATATATCCCATAAATCTTCATTACTATTTGTAAGTGATATTTTTTTATTGTATTTATTTCTTAGATAAGATATAAGCTTTAAATCTTCTAAATCTCTAAGCACTGTTCTAGATAATACAAATATCATTTCTTGAATAATATCTCTAACATCATTATACATTAATTTATTAGCATCTATCAGATTATGAATACCTTCTAAATTCATTTCTTTTATTTCTTTCTCTATAGAAAGTTCTAATTCAAAAGGATATTCTCGTAAAACATTATTGAATAAATCGATTGGATTGATAATATACTTTTCTTCTAACAATTTAATATTTGCTTTTTTAAGTGCTTCTTCAAGCTTTATATTTTCCTTTCTATTCTTCAATATCTCCTCATCTTTTATACTAAGTTGATTTTCAAAAAAATTTCTCTTAGCTATTTCCTGAATAAATTCAGACATCATTAATAAATTTTCTTTTAACACATATAGTCTACTCTTTGGAATTAATGAAAGTTCATTGTAGATTTTACTTATGTATTTTACATCAATATCTGAACTACTTGACAATTTAGATAAATTTTTATCTGTATCACTAGATTTATATATTATAAAATTACCACACTCTATAAAGCCAACTATATTTTCTTCTAATACTATCGGTATTTCCAAACTAGAAATACCATACTCACATTCATACATTTTTTCAAAATTATCACCATTTATACTCTTATCAAGTTTTCTATTGCACACTTTTATACTTTTACAAATATCACAAAATCTAGTTTCTTTTTTAGTATTAAATATTTCTTTATGTTTTGAATCATATACAGATATTCTAAGTTTCAATATATTAGATATTTGATTTGCAATATTTTCAATTATATTTACATTAATTAGCTCTTGTATAGTATTTTCAGAAAATACTATAGGTAGTTGTCTCAAGCTCGAAAATTTATGAGGGACATAAGTGATTAATATTACTAAATCAATTTTACCAGTATTTATAATTTCGTGTTCTGAATATGGTGGGCAATAAACTATTGATTTTTCCTTTATATTGACCTTTTTACCATCAATAACTTGTAATCCTTCCCCCTGAATTACATATAAAAGCTGTTCTTCACTTAAATGAAAATGTTTTTCTTGGCAGTTTTTTGGAAAAAATCTTACAATTCCAGCACTAAGCCTATTAAATTGTGTTTTTGATGGTTCATGTATCCATGTAACTTCTCCCCAATCAAATTTTTGTACTTCATTATTCGACTCACTAAAATACTCCATAAACTCACCTCTTAGTTTTTGTCTAAATATTTTTTTATCCCTTCAAATGTCTCTTTGCTTATAATATGTTCTATCCTACATGCATCTTTCTCAGCTATATCAAATGAAATTCCCAATGTATTTGCTAAAAATTTAGTGATTAAAATATGTTTTTCATAAATTTCCTCTGCTTTTTTTCTACCTTCTTTAGTTAAAATAATGCCACCATCAATTTCCATTATAATAAGGCTATGTTCTTTTAGGATTCCCATAGCTCTACTTACACTTGCTTTACTATAATTTAGCTTTTTAGCTATATCAACAGATTTTACAAGTCCATTCTTCTTTTCTAAAATAAGTATTGTCTCCAAATAATTTTCTCTTGATTCATACATTCCAATAGCCTCCAAGTTTAACAACTCTATTATAATATTTTAATTATAATAATTAGAAAAACATAACTATATATTCAAAAACTTATAGTATTCATATTTATAGTATTTAAAAATACTCATATTTATAAATTAGGATATTTTGCCACTTACATTAATATATATTATCATAATTTTCTTTTTTATTACATAGAGAAATAACTTTATAGAACATAGTTCTATTATATGTAAAAATACGTCTTGAAAACAATAAACTTAAATAGTTCTAACTTATTCTTTATATTAAAGAAATTAAAAGTTTAATTATTTTATAAGAATTATTTTTTACACATCTTTTTTTCATTTAAATAACATATCTTCTCATCTATTTTATCCATACAATCTTCTAGTTCCTGTATTTTATTTTTAATGTTTTTCTTGTGCTATTGAAACAATTGGATTCTTTTATCTATAGTATCGTCTCCCATATCACAAAGATGAAAACATTCATGGATATCTTTAATAGATAAACCAGCATTTTTTAAATCTTTTATAAATGTCAAACGCTCTATATCTTCTTCACAGAAATAACGAACACCACTTGGTTTGCTACTGATAGAAAGTAGTAAATCTTTTTCTTCATAAAATCGAATAGACGATGAAGAAATGTTCGTTATTTTTGATACATCATCCATGGGATATTTCATATTTTTTCCTCCCTAAAATTTTATATGAATAAGAACATTATAAAAATCCATTATACAATAGTCAATAAAAAAGTATTGACTTCAAGCTAGGTTGAAGTTGTATTTTTTGAAGTGTAAAAATAAATTACCGAAAGAGATGAATGATATAAATGGAAAAATACACAACTATGATTAAAGAAAAATCAAATAAAGGAAAGGTATTGTGTGGAGTGGCAGTTTCACTATCTGATTCATCTGTAAGTGAATTAATTGGTCTATCAGGATATGATTTTGTTTGGATTGAAGGCGAACATGGTGCTTTAGACCGTAAAGATATTCAGCAACATATGACAGCTGCACATGCTGGTGGCGCTGCTTCTTTAATTAGATTAGCAAACAATAATCCTGACCTTGTTGAACCTATAATAGATATGGGAACAGATATTATATGTTTTCCATTTATTAATACAACACAGAATGCAGAAAAAGCAGTATCAGCTTGTACTTATCCTCCATATAGTTATAAGAGGATGCAATCCTCAAAGAGCTTCCTATTATGGAAATATGAGTCATTTAGACTATGTTAAAAACGCAAATAACGAAACATTAAAAATGATGTTAATTGAACAGAAGGCAGGTTATGATAACATTGAAGAAATAGCACAAGTCAAAGGTGTCGATATTATAGCATTAGGCTCTGGTGATTTATCTTTAGATATGGGATTTTCTGGAGATATGAATAGAATTGAAATAAAAGATATGATTTCTCAAGCTGCTAAAGTATGTAAAAAATACAATATGCCCTTTATTACCTTTCCTTCAATAGAAAAGAAAAGTATTGAAACATGGATTAATACAGGAGCAAATATGCTCTGTTTTGCACAAGATACAACATTTATAACTTATGTTATCAGACAATTATTATCTTTCTATGATGAGATTGTACCAGATAAAAAACGACATTAATTTATAAATTTGATTTATACTAAAAGAGACTAATATTTTATCTATTTTTATTAAGGCTATTTTCTTATGTATTGTAATATTAGTCTTTTTTAGTATTATATAATGTTGTTATTATTAGTTGTATATAATTACTATAGTATATAAACTTATTCAGCTAACATTTTACCTAATTGTACACATTCATCTTTTGCTTCTTCATCAGGTTCTTCCATTGAAGTAATTCCTTCACCACCTATAATTGTAGCACCAGCATTTTGCATACGTTCTTCCCATTCTCTCATCCATTCACAATTTCCCCAACCATATGAACCAAATAATCCAATCTGCTTACCTGATACCATAGATTCTAATTCTGCCACAAATGGCTCCATATAACCCTCTTCTAATTGTTCTGCTCCCATAGATGGGCAACCTAATGCAAATTTATTTTCTTCTTTTAAGTCACTTGGTTTTAATAAGCTTACATCTATAACTTCTGGTGTTTTACCTTTTAACTTCACTCCTTCAGCTACAAAATTTGCCATTTTTTCAGTATTTCCTGTTCCACTCCAATAAACAATATATATTTTACTCATTCTTACCTCCTATAATATCTTTAATTAATAGTTACCTATAGCTAACTAGAATCTAAAAAATAAAAGATTTCTTTATTTGAAATCTCTTCATTTTTCTAAATATAGAATAGCATAATTGAATTTGAAATCCAATAGTTATTGATAATATTTATCATTTAAATTTTGTATATTTTTTTATGTGTAAAATTACTCCTTATACCTAAATCTTTAATGAGGATATTTTTCATATCATTTTATTTATATTACAAATCATCTTATATATTCATATATATTAGCCTTAATTTAGCTTGTATTTCCTATATTCAAATTTTTGACTATACAGATATATAGAAAAACACACCTTTTCTAAGATGCGCTATCTATAATACTATATATTTTTTATAATTATTAGTTCTCTGGCATATCTATAAATTTTATTACTCTATATTTTCGTCTATCTCTATGAAATTCTATACTTAAAAACTCGTCAACATTTACATTAACTACATAGAATATCTGTATTTTACTGTCAAATTATAAATTATCTTTTTCCAGTATTCTTGTATTTATAAAGATTTAAATATAGGTACCCATTCCCCTGTTCTGTTCTAGGTATTCCAAGTGCTCTTGTACATTTTATTAATTGTGCATATAACTCAGCTTCATCTAAATCTCTCTCAAATTCTTCTCTAGCCCATTCTTTAATTAGTGCTAGTGACCCTGATACATATGGTGCACTCATACTAGTGCCACTCATAATAGCAAGTTTATTATCCATATAAGTTGATATAATATTTCTTCCTGGAGCTACCAAATCTATTGTGGTATTTGAATTACTAAACTTTTCAACTAAATAGTTTTCATTTATTGCACCTACTTCTATTACCTCAGCATAACTGGCTGGATAACTATACTCACTTGTACTAGAATCTCCATCTCCATTATTTCCTGCTGCACACACTACAGAAATATTATTCTTTACTGCTTGTAAAACTGCATTTCTTAAGTTTTTGTCATCTTTATTTCCTCCAAGAGACATAGATATAATATCAACTTTGTTATTTATAGCAAAATTAACAGCATTAATTATACTTTGATATGTCCCAACACCATCTTTATTTAACGCCTTTGCTATTAATAATTTACAGTCTGGAGCTACACCCATAACCTCATTATTATAATTAGATGCAGCTATAATTCCTGCTACATGAGTTCCATGTCCATTAAAATCCTCATATATATTTTTATTTCCATTACTATCATCACTAAAGTTTGCGCCACCAATTATTTTACCTTTTAAAAGCGGATGAGAGCTGTCACAGCCTGTATCGATTATCCCAATTAAAATATTTTTCCCAGTATATCCTTCATCCCACATTCCTCTGGCATTCATTTGTTTTATTCCATAGGGAAACTTATTCTTTGCTCCTCTTAGATTTTCATTTATTTCATAAGGAATTAGTTTCATTCTTTTATTCATTATATATCCTCCTAAAAATTTTATTACTTATAAATATTATAAATTTGCTTTCATGATAAGTTTATAAATCAAATTAACAACTTATATCTACTTATTTATATTTATGATGTATTTTTTATTTTTAGGAGTCATATTTTATTGTATATAAAATAATATTTAGACAATTATATTAAAAGTAAAAATTTACTTATACTTATATTCTAAAGCGTAAGAAATTCAATATATTTATAATGATTTAAATCTTTTATATATCAGATAAAAAGGATATCTTATTAGTACTGGAACATTTAGATATCCTTTTTATATTTTTACTTAACTCTCTTATACATAATCTACTACTTCAACACTGCCCCTGTATTTGCTGATGTTACCAGTTTAGCATATCTACTTAAGTACCCATGTTTTATTTTAGGCTCTAAAGGTATAAATTTTAATCTTCTATTTTCTATTTCTCTTTCATTTACTTTTAACTCTAATTTTTTTTCTGGTATATTGATAGAAATTATATCACCTTCCTCAACTATTCCAATTAAACCTCCTTCCATAGCTTCTGGAGAAATATGACCTATGGATGCTCCTCTAGTTGCTCCTGAAAAACGACCATCAGTAAGAAGTGCAACATGTTTATCAAGTCCCATTCCTGCAACTGCTGAAGTAGGAGATAACATTTCTTTCATTCCTGGACCTCCTTTTGGTCCTTCATATCTTATAACTATAACATCGCCTTTATTTATTTTTTTATTAAATATAGCACTTACAGCTTCTTCTTCTGAATTAAAAACTCTTGCTGGCCCTTCATGAACTAACATTTCCTCTGCAACTGCTGATTTTTTTACAACAGCTCCGTTTGTAGCAAGATTTCCTCTCAAGATTGCAAGTCCACCTTGTTCACTATATGGGTTTTTTAATGTATGTATTACTTCCTCATTTTCTATTTTACAATTTCTTATATTTTCTCCTATAGTCTTACCTGTCACAGTTTTACAATTTAAGTTTATTCCTTCTATCTTAGAAAGTTCATTCATTATAGCTGGAATTCCTCCTGCCATATGTAAATCTTCAATATGATGTTTCCCACTTGGACTCAATTTTGTTAGACAAGGAGTTTTCTCACTTATTTCATCAAAAAAGTCTAAGTTAAGTTCTATTCCTGCTTCATAAGCTATTGCAGGTAAGTGAAGTACTGTATTTGTAGAACCAGCCATTGCCATATCCACAGTTATTGCATTTTTAAATGCATCTACTGTTAAAATATCTCTAGGTTTTATATCATTTTTAAGTAGTTCCATAACATACATACCTGCATATTTTGCTATTCTTTTTCTTTCTCCAGAATGTGATGCGGCAGTACCATTATATGGAATACCCATACCTAATGCTTCTGTTAAACAATTCATGCTATTTGCTGTAAAAAGCCCAGAACATGAACCACATCCAGGACAAGAGTTCATAGCTAATTCTTCTAATTCTTCTTCACTCATTGCTCCATCTTTACATGCTCCAACACCTTCCATCGTAGAGTTAAAATCGTACACTTTTCCATTTTTTCTGCCTGAAAGCATAGGACCTCCACTCACAACAACGCTTGGTATATTAAGTCTTGCAGCAGCCATTAACATTCCTGGAACTATCTTATCACAATTAGGTATAAGTACTAAAGCATCAAAACCATGCGCCATAGCCATAGCTTCTATTGAATCTGCTATTAATTCTCTTGAAGCAAGTGAATAATTCATTCCAACATGTCCCATGGCTATACCATCACATACTCCTATGGCTGGAAATTCTAATGGTAACCCACCACTCATTCTAACACCATTTTTTGCTGCTTCTGCTATTTCATCAAGGTGGAGATGACCAGGAATTACCTCATTTTGTGCATTTACTATACCTATTAAAGGTCTTTCAATTTCTTCTATAGTAAGACCCATTCCATACATTAATGCTCTCTTTGGAGCTCCTTCTATTCCTTTTTTTATATCACTTCTCATAATATTACCTCTTTCCCACTTTTTTAAATTTTCATAATATTATTATAATACATTTTTCTGTTAATTAATTACGAAAAATCTAAAAAATATTAGTATCTACTAATGCAAAATTATTACAATTTACTATAAATATATTACACAATTGGATTATATAATTATACTTTTAATAAATTTTGAAAATCATAGAGTAATATTATTTATTCTATGAGACAGAATAAATAATCTTAATAGATAAATATCAGTATTTTCTGTTTTATTAGAATCTAGTAAATTCAATTGTTTACAAGCTATGAATATATATACTTTCGCTTTTATGTGTTTTGATGACAATTTTTATTTTTCTAGTATAAGAAACTGACAATCATGTTATCCAATTAGATTTATACTTCTTTTATCACATAAAGAAAACAGCCAATCATTTTGATTGACTGAATTACTTTAAGTATATTAAATATATGCACTCTAAAAAATCTTTTTGTTTTGCATATTTAAACTCTTTAGTATTTGTATTTTTTAGATACTTTTTTATTAATCAAATCTAATATTTGAAACTTTATTCCAATTAATCTCTCTTGAATAATCTTCTGGATGTGACAATTTAACTATATGTGTTGAATCATTATAATTATAATAAATTGTAGTAGTACCATTGATTGGGTTCTGCTTATATCCTTGATATACTGCACTTTTTGGAACCTTTTTTTCAACAAAATTATATGCAGATGAAGTGTCAATCGATTTTACTTCACTAGGAAATATTAGCATCCAAAAAGCTACAAATATAAAAATACATATACATGTAATACTATACCATTTAATCCATTTCATAGAATCCCTCCTATTTTACCAAAATATACTATTATTATTTCCATATATTTATAATATTTATGCATATGATAAAATTTTTTAAACATCCATATATAAGTATAGGAACTTTGGTTTTCTATGCTTTATTAAGATTAATAAGATATTTTTATAAATTAATAAATTTGTAAGATTTTATTAAAAGATTTTTAAAACTTAAAGCTTAATATAAATATAGTAGTTATATAGCTAAAACATAAATTTTGAAAGGAGATAAAATACAATTATGTGGATACTTTATTCATTTCTTTGCGCTATACTACCATGCTTGATATATCAAATAATTGTTATCAAAAGAAAAAACTTAAAATGTGAAAAGAATGTAGTAATACATTTAGTATGGGTATATATTTTTTTACTATATATTTACTTAGCACTTAGTAAAGCTGGTATTGGTAGCATCTGGGATATAGGAAGGCATAGAGAAATTATTAGATTTAATGAAATAAATCTAATACCATTTAGCTCAGTTGGCGCTTTAACATATATTTTAAATATAATTATGTTTATGCCTTTAGGATTTTTACTTCCTTTAATTTGGAAGGAATTTAGAAATATTATTAATGTGTCAATAACTGGATTAGGTTTCTCATTATCAATTGAATTTTGTCAATTATTTAATCTTAGAACTACAGATATTGACGATTTAATGATGAATACATTAGGAGCTATTTTAGGATATTTAATATGGATATGTGTAAATAAGTTATTTAATTTGATGAAGAAAAATACTATTTTAGCACCGATATGTAAAAATATCATTCAAGATGAAATTGCTATTACAATCGATGATGAAATAAATAAAAAAACTACTCCTCTTTATAAAAATGAAGCTATCATATATTTAATATTGACTGTTTTAGGAGAATTCTTGTTATTTAATTGGTCCTTAATATACTATTGAATAATCTAAATAAAAAAACAAAGATATTTCAATATTCATAAAGATGTAAAGCCTTCTTTTCTATATTCTATATAAGGAAAGAAGGCCTCCATTCTTAAACATAAAATACACATTCACTATTTAATTGGCATCTGAAATATTTTATTAATATTATATCTAACTTTGTTAGATGTTATATAATCATATTTTGTTCCATTCTCAATAAAACTTTGTATATTATCCAACACTTGTATAGCTCTTGCATTGCTTTCATAAGTTCCTATTTTTTTAGTATTAAGGTTTTCAAATACTACATAAATTCGACTATCATTTATTTTAATTTGATTAACTTGCATTAAATCAGTTTTATCTTGACTTCTAATTATTATCACATTAATTCCTCCATCTACTCAACTTATTTTAATTTATAAGAAGCAATATCATATAATTTATTTCTAGCTTATTTAAACATTTAAATTTATTGAGACATCAAACTATTTATACTATAGCATCGTTTTATACATTTGGTAATTTCATTGTTAAAATATTTATTTATATTTAAATAAAATGTATCTAGATAGTATATATTTATTACTTATTTATGTTCTATTTTCAGAATATCACCTCTTTATCAATTACCATTTGTATAATTCATATTATACATATACAAATGGTAATTTTCAATATATTTTATTATTTTAATCTTTTTTTTTTATATTTTTGGTAATTTTATTTTACTTTTTATAAAAATAACTTATAATTTCGGTAAGGAGTGATGTACATATGGAAAGTTTAGGAGATAGAATAGCAAATTTACGAAAAGAATTGGATATAAATCAAAAAGAACTTGCTACTAAAGTCGGTATAACTGAGGCGAGTTTATCACGTTATGAAAATAATTTACGAGAACCTAAAAGTGAAATTATAGTAAGATTGGCAAAAGAACTGAAAACATCCACTGATTATTTACTGGGTGTAAATGAAAGTACAAAGATGAGTAAAGAAGATAAATTAATCATAGAAAACTTATCAGTCAGTGAAAAAACAAAAAAACTATTAGAAAAAATATATTCCCTTGAAAAAGAAGATAGAGAAGCTATAGAAAAAATGATTGATAATGCTTATCTAAAAAGATTTCTCAAAGAAGAGAATTAATTCTCTTCTTTTTCTTTATTCAAAACCTCAAGTAATAATTCATAAAAAGTAATATCTTCACTCAATAAATAATCTAATTTCATTCCTGTATCTTCAATTTTTTCTTTTCTTGTAACAGTAGTATTTGATTTTTCCACATACACCATCCCCCAGCAAACTTACGTTCTTAATGTTAGTCAGAAATTCCAACAATTTTTTAATAAAGTTTATGTATTTATATTTTATAAAATATGTTACAATCATCCAAAATTTTTCTAGATAATTATCTTAACTATATAATAATACTTTTATTCTACAGATGCAATAAAAAACTCGTAATAATAACAAAAAAATCTATTATTGTAGAATCTTGTATATTTTTTACATTTTTATATATTTTTTAAGATAATTTTTATTATAAAACTTTTTATAAATATATAAAATTTTTATATTCATTTAACTTATTGTAGTTTTTTAGATAGAATTTAACTTTTCTCTAATAATCATTGTTTTTAAACTTTTACTTTGCATATATTATTTATTATCTTTTTCAAGTTTCAACAAATATTCCTTTACCTTTATTCCTCCTAGATAACCTCTCAAACTTCCATTAGAACCTACTAGTCTATGACAAGGTATAAAGATAGAAATAGGATTTTTGCTATTTGCCATCCCTACTGCTCTGTATGCTTTAGGATTATTAATTATGTTTGCTAGTTCTATATAAGTCATTGTTTCTCCATATGGAATTTTACAAAGTTCACTCCAAACTTTTCTCATAAACTCACTTCCAGACAACTCTAAAGGTAAATCAAACTCTTTTCTATTTCCATCTAAATATTCTTTTAGTTGTTTATTTGCTTCTCTTATAATTTTGGTTTCTTTGACTAAATATTCTTCAGAATCTAAGCTAGATGTGTCAAAAAACAGATTTGTAACACAACTATTTTTTTCTGCTATTCCTATTTTACCAATTTTAGTTTCATAATAAAAAATATTTTTCATTAGGTACAATATCCTTTCATATTCGTTTACAACTTTAATTTTATTAATAATTTTACTCTTTTATATCATATATTTTATCAATCTTTATAAAAACTCAAAAACTTAAAATACTATACTTTCTATAAAGTATATTTATGAGTTATTCGTTATTATTTTTTAAGAGAATACTGCAATCATCTCTATGTTCATGTCTATATTTAGTTGGAGATATATCATAATTCTTTTTAAATAAACGACTAAAATAATTTATACTATCAAAACCACATCTCATAGCAATTTCTGTCATATTTAAATCTGTTTGTTTTAAATAATATATAGCCTTATTAAGTCTTACTCCATTTATATAATCAGTTGTAGTCTTACCAGTTATTTGTTTGAATGTTCTACAAAAATGGTGTTTGCTCAAATTCATATTGCCAGCAAGTTCTTTTAATGTAATTTTATCCATGTATTTTTCTTCTATCAAATTAAATACTCCTTCAAATTTTTCTAAAGAATATTTTCTTTCTTTAAATTCTTCTTCAGAAAAGATTTTGTCAACATGATTTCTTAACAAAAATACTATAAATTGATAAATATTAGCTTTTATAGATAACTCATATCCAATTTCTTTATTGTCATATTCATCAAGTATATCTTTAATATATTTTAAAATAAAAGAATCGTTTTGAATTAAATTCTTAAATACAATACGATTTAGAGTTATTGGTGCTAAGTACTTAGTTTGTAACAAATCAACTTGATTACTAAAAAGAAAACTAGGTTCAATACGAATAGTATAAAATTTTAGATTATCTGATAGACTTTCTAAATAATGTAATTCATTACTATTTGCTATTGCAATATTTCCAGATACTACTTTAAAATTACTCAAGCCACATTCTAAGTATGCTATACCATCAACAAAATAATATATTTGTAGATGCTCATGCCAATGTCTTTTAAAATTTTCTCCCTTTTTAATATCCTCTTTTAAAAAAATATCTATGAAACTTTCTTGACTTTTTCTGTCAAAATATTTGTTTTTATCATTCATTATTTACCTCTTATCAAAATAGTGCTAATTATAAGCAATATCGTTGTTGTATTCATTATTTCATATCGATATTATATAAAATGTAATTATTATTGTAAACATTAAAATAATACTAGTCATTATAATAAGGAGGTAATAAAAATGACAAAATTTTTTAAAGAAAGTGAAAATAAAAAAAGTATAACAGTTTTATTTGTAGTTATTGCAATGACTTTTATGGCAATATTAGATTCTAGTATTATAAATGTAGCACTTCCTGTTCTTGCAAGTGAATTAAATGTCTCTCTATCATCCATTGAATGAATAATAGCAAGTTATTCAATTATTATTTGTTCAACACTATTATTTTTCGGAAGACTTGGAGATATCATTGGTAAACCTAGAATATTTCAAGCAGGCACTATTCTTTTTACAACAGCTTCATTATTGTGTGGATTAAGTAATTCTTTAACTTTACTTATAATTTGCCGTTTTATTCAAGGAATAGGTGCTTCTGCTTACATGGCAAACAATCATGGAATCATTACAGAGTTATTTCCAAAAGAAAGTAGAGGTAAAGCTCTAGGAATTTTAGTTACTGCTGTTGCTATTGGCAATATGGTTGGACCATCTATAGGAGGATTTATTTTATCAATGTTTAATTGGAACTTTATATTCTTTATAAACATTCCAATAGGTATTATTGTAATATTTTTAAATACAAAATTTCTCCCAGACAGTAAAATAACTTCAGAAAAAATGGATAAGATTGGTGCTATACTTCAATTCTCAGGAACAACATTATTTTTTAGTGCTCTAATTATTGCTCAACAAACGGGATTACTAAACCCATATATATTAATTACACTATTACTATCAATTATTTTTATTATATTATTTTTGATATTAGAAAAAAATCATCCTCAACCACTTCTTGACCTTGAAATTTTTAGAAACTTAAAATTTTCATTGAATTTAGTTTGTGCTCTTACATCATTCATTTGTATTGCATCATCTAGTATTTTAATTCCATTTTATTTACAAAATACTATGAAACTTTCCCCAATTCAAGCAGGTTTATTTATGATATTATCCCCTTTGATTTTAGCCATTTTTTCACCGATATTTGGGAATATATCAGATAAAATTAAGTCAGAAAAAATTATTTCAATTGGTCTTATTGTTATGAGCTTTGGATTTTTCTTAATGTCAAGATTAAAAGAGAGTTCTATCCTTATTTTATTTGTGATTTCTGTATCAATAATATCAATAGGACAATCTGTGTTTCAACCTGCCAATAATGCTTTGATAATGTCAAATTGTCCCAAAGGTAAGTTGGGAGTTGTCGGAAGTATAAATTCTCTTGTAAGAAATTTAGGTCAAGTTATAGGTATTACCATTTCTACAACACTTTTATATAATTTTATGAGTATTAAGGCTGGGTATAGGGTTAATGACTATATAATTGATAATGATAAAATATTTGTATTTGGAATGAGAAATGTTTATATTATTATTACACTTCTTTGCCTAATAGGGGCAGTATTAATTGGCTTTTATTTATTTAAGTATAATAAAAATGAATAATAGTTTTTTACAATTATCTTAAAGTTATAAGTATCTTATAACTATGAATATATCATAGAGAACTTATTAAAATACTGACTTTAAATCAGATTAGTTTTAATATATTGATTTAAAAGTATTTTTATCAGTTTGACAAAACATATATTTTATTATAGTTTATAAATCAAAAAGAAACAGGGTAAAATCCTTAACATAATTATACCCTGCTTCTTTTTTAATTATTTAACTAAAACTTCAATATTTTCATCTTTTCCATCTATAACTATAGTACATCCATCATATACTTCTCCAGCAATAAGTTTCTTTGCAATTACAGTTTCTAATGTATTTCCTATATACCTCTTAAGAGGTCTTGCTCCATATACAGGGTCATAACCCTCTCTCACCATAACATCTTTAGCTGAATCTGTAACCTCAATAGTAATATCTTTTTCTTTTAATCTATTTTTTAAATCTGTCATAAATATATCTATAATTTTCTTGATATTTTCTTGGTCTAGAGGCTTGAACATTATAATGTCATCTACTCTATTTAAAAACTCAGGTTTAAATCTGTGTTTCATTTCATTCATTACTAAGCTGTTAGTAGTCTCTGTTATATTTCCTCCTGCTTCTAATAGATGATTGCTTCCTATATTAGAAGTCATTATTATAAGAGTATTTTTGAAGTCCACAGTTTTACCCTTATTATCAGTAAGTCTACCATCATCCAATATTTGTAAGAACATGTTAAATACATCCTCATGTGCTTTTTCTATCTCATCAAATAGTATTACAGAATAAGGAGCACGTCTAACTGCTTCTGTAAGTTGTCCTCCTTCCTCATATCCTACATATCCTGGAGGAGGTCCAACTAATCTCGATACAGCATGTTTTTCCATGTATTCAGACATATCAATTCTAATTATATTATCTTCACTATCAAATAAATTTCTAGCAAGAGTTTTTGCAAGCTCAGTTTTACCAACACCTGTAGGTCCTAAGAAAATAAATGAACCAATTGGCTTTCTTTCATCTTTTAGACCAGCTCTTGCACGTATTACTGCATTTGAAACCGCTGTAACTGCTTCATCTTGCCCTATAACCCTTTTGTGAAGCTCTTCTTCTAGTTTAAGTAATTTTTCTCTTTCACCTTCAACTAGTTTAGTTACTGGTATACCTGTCCATTTTGATACAATACTAGATATTTCTTCTTCAGTAACTTCTTCCTTTAAAAGTGAATTTTCAGAACCATCTTTCATACTTTCTTCATAGTTCTTTATTTGTTCTTCTAATTTAGGTATTTCACCATACTTAACCTCTGCTGCTTTATTGAAATCATATTCTCTCTCATATTTTTCAGCTTTACCTTTAGCTTCATCCAATTGAGATTTTAAGTTTTTAATATCTAATATTTGACTCTTTTCTTTTTCGTATTTAGCAGTCATTTCATCATTTTTAGATTTTAATTCCGCTATTTCCTTTTGAATATCATCCAATCTTGATTTACTCTTATCATCATTTTCTTTAAGTAATGCTTCTCTTTCAGTTTCTAGCATAAATAACTTTCTTCTTACAACATCCAATTCTGTTGGTAACGAATCTATTTCACTACGAATCATAGCTCCTGCTTCATCAATTAAATCAATTGCTTTGTCTGGTAAAAATCTATCTTGTATATATCTATGAGAAAGTTTTGCTGCTGCTACAATAGCATTATCATGTATTCTTACTCCATGGTGTATCTCAAATCTTTCTTTTAAACCTCTAAGTATAGATATTGTATCTTCAACAGTAGGTTCTTCTGCAATTACAGGCTGAAAACGTCTTTCAAGTGCCTTATCTTTTTCTATATATTTTCTATATTCATCAAAAGTAGTTGCACCAATACAATTTAATTCACCTCTTGCAAGCATAGGCTTAATAAGATTACCTGCATCCATTGAACCTTCTGTTTTACCAGCTCCAACTATAGTATGAATTTCATCTATAAATAATATAATCTTTCCATCAGAACTTTGAACTTCTTTTAAAACTGCCTTTAATCTTTCTTCAAATTCACCTCTATACTTTGCACCAGCAATTAATGCTCCCATATCAAGGGAAAATACAATTTTGTCTTTTAATCCTTCTGGTACATCACCTCTTACTATTCTCTCTGCTAATCCTTCAACAATTGCAGTCTTACCTACACCTGGCTCACCAATTAATACAGGATTATTTTTAGTTCTTCTTGATAAAATTCTTATAATTCTTCTTATTTCTTCATCTCTTCCAATTACAGGGTCTAATTTATTTTTCTTAGCTAAATCCACTAAGTTTGTTCCATATCTAGCAAGTGCATCATATGTCCCTTCTGGGTCTTGTGTTTCTACTCTTTGGCTCCCTCTAACTTGTGATAAAACATTTAAAAAGTCATTTTTATTTATATTATACTGTTTTAATATTTTACCAACAATTGATTTTGATTCTGTTTCCATCATTGCAAGCATGACATGCTCTACACTTATATATGAATCTTTAAATTCTTTAGAAATACTCTCTGCCTTTATAAGTACTTCATTTATTTTTCTAGTAGCTGATACTCCTTGTGAGTCAGCGCCTTCTCCATATACTTTTGGAAGCTTATCCAGTTCAGAATTTACAGTATTTCTCAAAGAATCAATTGATATATTCATTTTTTCGATTATATTTGGTATTAATCCATCTTCTTGGTTAATAAGTGCTGAGAAAAGATGAATTACATCTACTTGTTGGTTGTGATTTTTTACTGCTTCATTATAAGCCTCATTTAAACTTTTTTGAACTCTTAAAGTCATTTTTTCTACGTCCATATAAATCCCTCCATTTTAATATTATATCCAAATAAATTAAATTCTCTCATTTATGATTATTGATTTCCTAAGCTCCAAAAGACTATCGAGTAAATTCTCATTTTTTTGCATGTCAAAACTTAATGTTAGATTAAAAGTTTCATCTGAATTAAAAAAATCAAATACTTCTTTTGATTTTGCCCTTAAGTATAAATCTTCATCTATAAGTCTTTTTTCACCAATTAATAAATATTGACATTTATCTATAAAACTCTTTCTAAAATCAATAGTATATAGATTTTCTAAAATATTATATTGATAAATAGCAATATTGTTAAACACTTTTAATATGTTTGAATTTACAAAATTGTAAATTTGATTATCGTTATACAGTGATATTTGTTCATATATATACTCCCTAAATAAAGGATGAATGTTTTGTTTAAGTTTTAAAGTGACTTCGGCTGGTATTTCAAAATAAAGCTTCCAGTACCTAGAATTATTTTTTTCTAATATAAAAGCTACTCTATTTAAACTAGCACGACTAATCTCTTTTAGTGTACAATCAAAATTGTAGTGTCTTAAACTAGTTTTTTCATTCTCAAATACATAATCAAACCACTGTAGAACATTTCTATCAAGTTTTAAACTCATATAAAAACCTTCTTCCTTATTTACTAACCTTACTAGGTCTTTTTATCTCATTATATTCTGCTAATAAACTTTCTTTATCAGCTCTACTACCTTTATAAGCTATATGTGGATTTATCATATACTCCCCATTTTTCACTCTCTGTAAAAAATCCATTTTTTTCAATTCTGTAAACAATGAAGATAAAGAAGTTTTTGGATATTCAAGTTCACAAGATAATTCATGTAGTGTTTTTCTAATCTTATTATTTTTATCCATAGAGTTTATTAATTTTAATGGAATTAAATCTCTTTTAGTATACATTCCTTCTACTACTTTAATATAATTTTTAAAGCAAATATTCATATATTTACTTTTATTCATAACTAAATCTTTACTCTCTGTATATTCCTGATTTAGGTCTTTTTTTAATGTCTTATCTAAATTAAATATCTCTTATCACTCTCCTTACCTCTAATTGATAATATAAATATATTACAAAAAAATATGTATGTCAAAAGTAAGAATGCAAAAAGTTTAGCTCTAGACTAAACTTTTGTTTATCTATAAGCTAAACTTTATTACGTTTTTAAATTAGCATTTCCAATTTATTGGTAACATTTTAGAACAATATTTATAAATTTTTTTTAAAATTTTAATACATCAAAAAAACTAGTATCTTATAAAATACTTTTTTCAAATATATATATTTCAAATTCCTTTTTTTCTAAAAACAGTTGACATATTATATATATATTTATATAATGTGTATATACTATATATACACTTTAAGGAGGTGTTTTGTTGAATATAGTTATTAGTAATTCAAGTGGAAAGCCAATATATGAACAAATTACTACACAAATTAAAAGTATGATTATAAGTGGAGAATTACCAGAAGGGTCAGCTCTTCCAAGTATGAGACTATTGGCAAAGGAACTTAGAATAAGCGTGATTACTACAAAACGAGCATATAGTGATTTAGAACGTGATGGATTTATTGAGACAGTTACTGGTAAAGGTAGCTTTGTATCTAGTAAAAACATGGATTTTGTGAAAGAAGAGCAATTTCGTTTAATTGAAGAGTATCTACAAAAAGCAGTTGATACAGCTAAAAGTAGTGGTATTACATATGACGAACTAAAAGATATTTTACTTTTATTATATAAGGGAGAATGATAATTATGGATGCAATAACTATAAAAAACTTAAATAAAACTTATAAAGATTTTAGTCTACAAAATGTATCTTTTTCAGTACCAAAAGGAAGCATAATGGGATTTGTAGGTGAAAATGGTGCAGGAAAAACTACTACATTAAAAGCAATTTTAAATTTAATTTCTTATGATAGTGGAAATATAGAAATATTTGGTCTTGATAACAAAAAAAATGAAAAAGAAATTAAGGAACAAATTGGTGTTGTATTTGAAGGAAGTAATTTTCATGAAAATTTAAATCTAGATAATGTATCAAAAATTATGAGTAAAATCTATAAAAATTGGAATCATGCATTATTCAAAGACTATTTAAAAAAGTTGAGAGTTCCAGAGAATAAGCTAATTAAGGAGTTTTCAAAGGGTAACAAAATGAAACTTAGTATTGCTGTAGCTTTATCACATAATCCAAAATTATTAATTCTAGATGAAGCAACTAGTTCACTTGACCCTATTGTTCGTGAAGAAATATTGGATATATTTTTAGATTTTATACAAGATGAAGAACACTCTATTATTTTATCTTCACATATTACAAGTGATTTAGATAAAATAGCAGACTATATTACATTTATACATAAAGGTAAAATAGTCTTTAGTGAAAATAAGGATGAATTAATTAATAATATGGGAATTTTAAAATGCAAACCTACTGATTTTGATGATATTTCAAAAGAAGATTACTCATATTATCGTAAAAGCCAATTTGGATATGAAGTACTTCTTAATGATAAATATAGATTTATAGCAAAACATCCAAACTTTGTAGTTGATAATACGTCTATAGAAGAAATTATGTTATTTTATGTGAGAGGTGATAAATAATGAAAGGCTTAATTTTAAAAGATTTAATTAATTTAAAAGGCAATATAAAATTTCTACTTTTATTTGTAATTATGTTTGGGCTTATATCTTCTTTTGGAGGAGGAGATGCTAATAATCTTGTGGGTATTATTGTAGTCCTATGTACAACAATGATTGTTTCAACATTCTCATATGATGATTTAAATAAATGGGATAGTTATGTACTTACAATGCCTATTAAGCGTAATGATATTGTACTAAGTAAATATCTGACTATGTTAATATTTAGCTTTGTAGGTGTATTGGTTTCACTTATACTTAGTATCATTATTGGTTATTTTAAACATAATTTTATATTAAGTGAAACTCTACTTATTAATGCATTAGTCTTATCTATTTCAATATGTTTTGGTAGTCTTATCTTACCACTTGTTTATAAATTTGGTACAGAAAAAGCTCGTGTATTAATGATTTTATGTTTTTTAGTTCCAACATTACTTTTATTAGTTTCTAAAAATATTCTAGAAACTATTAGTTCACCTCTTTCACTAGAAATTATATTTAATACACTATTATATTCTCTTCCATTTATTGCTATATTGCTATTTGTAATTTCATATTTTATATCATCAAAAATTTATAGCAAAAAAGAAATATAAAATATTTTATATGGGTTTTTATTTAAACTGTTTAAGTAAGATTTTATTAAAAATACTATCAATTTTGTTTTGATAGTATTTTATTTTTATGTCTTATGTCTACTCGGCATTATATTTTGAATATTTATCTTTAATAATACTTTACTCTTTTATCAGTATATTCATTCAACATGATGTTCATATAAATTTAATTATTAATTACATTCTTGAATCTAAAAACAAGACTCTGTTTAAAAATAATTCTTATACACAGTAAATTAAATTATTTTAATACTTAATGCCCAAAATTACTAAATTTATTAATCATTATTAATAGAATTAAAGCTCTATTTTATTTTTAAAAATTTTAATCTTGATAATATAAAGTTAAAAATAAATTTTCTTAATTTGACATCAGCATAAATGACTATTAGAATAATGTTAAACTAGAGTATTTCAATTGTTCTAGATAAAAAATGAAAATAAATAAAAGATTGTATAAGGAGACAATTCAAACACGGAATTAGAAATTACAGAAAAAGTAGAAAAGCAAGATGAGGATGTTATTTTTCAAGGATTATTAGAATATAACCTTACTAATCTTGAAAATAAAAAAATACATATTTAGGAGGTACACATGCTAGGTCAAAGATGTATGAATTATCTGCAAACATTAGGAAAAATAAGTTCAACAACAAATGGTCTTACAAGACTTATATTAACTGATGAACATAAAAAATCTATTGATTTAATAAGTTCATGGATGAAAGATTTGAATCTTGATATTGAAATTGATGATATTGGAAATGTCATAGGTACATATAAATCTAATATTCCAAATGCCCCTACATTAGTAGTTGCATCTCATCAAGATAGTGTAAAATGTGGAGGTATATTTGATGGTATGCTAGGAATAATAGTCCCTTTAATTGGACTTGAAGAGTCAAAAAACAAGAATAAATCTTATCCTTTCAACATTAAGCTAGTTGCCTTCGCTGAAGAGGAAGGAACTAGATTTGAAACATCTTTAATGGGAAGTAAAGTTTTTGCTGGCACTTTTAAAGAGAATCTTCTTAAATCTGTTGATGAAAATGGAATTACACTTGAAGAAGCTGTAACAAAGTTTGGATTTAATACTAAAAACTTAATAAATTTACATCCTAGAAAAGATATAGATGCGTATTTAGAATTTCATATTGAACAAGGACCTGTCTTAGAAAATGAATCTCTTCCTGCTGGAATTGTATCAAGTATTACAGGATTTAAAAGTTTTAAGATATCAGTAAATGGTAAATCTGGACATGCTGGTACACTACCAATGGATATGAGATTTGATGCTGGATGTTGTGCTTGTGAATGTGTGTTAGCCATTGAAAATATAGCTAGAATGACTACTAATTTAGTTGCTACTGTTGGAAAGATGAATTTCTATCCATCTTCATCAAATGTAGTACCTGAAAGGGTTGAATTTACCCTTGAAATTCTCATATTTTCTTTATGTTTATTTATATCTATTTATATTTTTTACGAACATGTCTATTTACAATATGTCTAAAATGATTTCTTTATTTTATTTTCTTTATGCTTCTTTACTTGTATTTTATTTTATCAAACTAGTTCGGTGGCAAATAGGTGGCAAAAACAATTTGCCACCTATTTTTTCTTTATACTTCTTTATTTCTCATCTTCTTCCAAATTCTTAAAATACTCTTCTAGTTCCTCTAACTTTTTTTCATCTACCTTCTCATCATCCTTATGTAATGCTGAAATCAAACTTGAAATTGAATTTTTATGTATATTTTTTATAAATTCTCTTGTTTCAAATCTCTGATATTGTTTTTCTTTTACTAGTACATTATAGTGAGTACGTTTATCTATTTTCTCTGTTTCTAAAAACTCCCTTCTTTGCAATCTTTTTAATACTGTAAATGTAGTTGTATCTTTCCAATCATATTTTTCTTCCATTGCGTCAACTAATTCCCTAGAAGTTAATACTTTGTTAGCTTCCCAAATATATCTCATAACTTTTAATTCTGCTTCTGGTAATTTACTAATCTTCATAGTTTACACCCCTTTGCCGATTTATGTATATGTAAATTCTACATCAATAAAGCTTATCAAACAAGAGAATTTAGCCAAATATATCCATCCAATTTTTACCATATTATTCTTTTAGGTTTCTGTAATACTCTTCTAATGAGTCTAACTTTTCTTTACTTACATTTTTATGTGTAGTAGTAAGAGAACGCATTATTTTTCTACTCTTACTAGATTTTAGTACCTTTTTCTTAAAAGCATAATATTCTTCATTATCTATTATTATTTTATAATGAGATTGAAACCTTATAATATCCCTAGCCAAATAACCTTTGTCAAGCAGTCTTTTTAATAGTGTTTTTATTGTGCTTTTATGCCATCCATACATCTGTTTTATATCTTTTACAATTTCTTTTTTAGGCATTTTAGAATCTTTTTCCCATAAATACTCCATTACTATTAGTTCTGCTCTTAATAATTTTTCTATTAATATTTCTTCTTCCATCTTAATGTCACTTCCTCATTTAGTCTAACTTAAACTAATAATAGGAGCTTTTTAACACAAAAACTACAGGTAAAATTTACCATATATTCTACTATTTTAGTTTATTTTTATATATAAAAAATATTATTCATATCTACAAATTTATTCAATTTTCAAACACATATGTTGAATAATAACTAGTTGTATTGTATTGTTTTAATTGTAGAATAATGCTGAATTGGTAAAACTAAAGGAATTTAGTGGTATAAATATTTATTAAATAAGACTTGTAAAATGAGTTATAAGTTATATTGGTAAGTTATCAAAAACATATACTCTTTTGGTTTTGTGAAAGTTTTTTAGGTGGGCAATAATATCTATATTTAAAAATAAATTGTATGGATATACACATATATTGACTACTTATAATTATAGTTTATATGGTTATTATAATTTTATAGATACACAGTTATATAGATTTTGTTTCCTGAAGAATCTTTTTTTAGTTTTATCTACTTTATAAATATAAGGGGTGATATCAATGTGTTTTAAGACTTACATACTAAAAAGACTTGTAAATAACAAGCAACTAGAAATAACTCGAAGTTTCGACTTAGATAATCTTATTTGTACTGCAACAGAAATATTGAAAGATAATAAGATTGATTTGATAATTATTGATGAAAAAAACAATGTTGTTTGGAGAAATGAAAAAATCATTCCCTGACATGAGAATGCTTAGTTACAGATATAGAAGTGTACTGCAAATACACTTCTATTTTTTTATTATATCATATAATTTACTCTATGAAAAAGACCTATTTAAATCGTTTCTAAGATATGTTGAGTAAGGTTATTGATGTTTATACATTAATGTATTTCAAAAAAATAAGCACTCCTATAAAAGAGTGCTTTGGTGTATGTTAATGTATATATCTAATACAATTATAACATGTCTTATGTTTTAGTATGATAATTTTAGTTTGCTTTATTGTTACATATTATTTTATAGTTTCATGTATTTCTTTTTAAACATAAAACTATAGTAGAAGTAGAAACTTTATTCTCCAAACACAGTTCTTTTCATAATATATTTCTTTTATAGCTAATTTAGTTGTGTATTTACTATATGTTTTTGTTAATATAGTGTAGAATAATATAAACAATAAAAAAATAGGAGGAATAAAATGGCATTTCCAAAAAATGTACAAGTTAACGCACTTGCTTCTTGCAAAAGACATTGTTGCCTATGTGAAAAATACTGTAAAACTAATATTGAATTACATCATATTATACCGAAATCAAAAAATGGAGAAGATACAATTGAAAATTGTATCCCTTTATGTTTTGATTGCCATGCAGATGTTGGTTCATACAATCCAAAGCACCCAAAAGGAAAAAACTATTCCATTGAAGAATTAAAGAGCCGCAGAGATAAGTTCTATGAAAAAATTAAAAATATGCCTATAGGATTATCTTTTCTAAGTGTTGAAGATTGTATAAAGTTAAATGAATTTAAAAATGATATAGCTCATATTGTGGAATATATAATATATATAGACTTTTCAGCTGAGCCATTTGATTTGAATTTAAAGTCATATCTAGATGATATACTGTGTAAATGGGGAAAAATAACAAATAGGATGGATAATATTAATCTGGAAAACATAAAGTTTAATATTTTAGCAAATATCTACAAATTAAATTCATATTTAACTCCTAAATATTTTCATAGTACACCTTCTAAAACTTTAATATTTAACAACCATCCATCAGAGAATTTGCAAGAGTTACAAAAAGAAACATATAGTTTAAGAGTTTCTCTAGATGAATTACTCAACAAATTATATGAGTATAAATAAAAACCATTTTTAAATACAAAAAGGGCTTTCTTAAAATAAAAAGATAGTCCTTTTTAAGTCTATCTATTAATAAAATCTAATGCTTTATAAAGTGTATCAAATCTATCATTTCCCTTTATCATAGTATATCTTTCTTTAGTTATAGAACTTATCTTATTACATGCTCCTCCACCTACGATATACAGATTTTGTGTCTGACCTGGTACATAGTCTTTTATATCACATACTCTACATTCTTCTTTCTTATAATTCCAGCCAATAATTTCTGCTGGTATTCTGTCAACCTCTCCATCATAGACTATTGTATATTTTATCGTGCTATTCGCTCCCCCAACATTTTTTATCTTATCTTTAAAATCTACCCACAATTTTGGATTATCAAGCATCTTACGAGGACAATATTTTCTCTTAGCATCATAATGCCTAATCACTTTATCTGCACTAATATTTAAATCTTTCATTAACTTTTTAGTTAAGTCTATTGCATTTTGTCTTGCTTTTGTATAATTTCCATCACGATTTACACATATTTCTATGTTTATACTATTATAGTTTGTAACTCCTGCAACTAATGCAGTTCCATAACTTTTACCAACCGCCCATGCTCCATCTTTATGGTCTAGTGTTTGATATATCACTTTATCATCAACATAATAGTGTACACTTGCTTCTAGATTACCATTATTGAGTGCTTGTGCATGCCTTTTAGCATCTGCTCCCTTGCTCTCGTTATCTGTCTCATGAATTACTATAAACCTAGGGCTATTCTTGTTTGGATAACACTTTTTCTTTGTTAACATCTTTATTATATCTACCATTATTTATTTTCCTCCTTTAGTTGTTTGTAAGTTTGATTTATACCTATTGATATACCCCAGCAAATTACACCTTGTAAGACTGCATCAGCATTTAATCCTAACATCCATACTGAGAAACCTATCCCAAGTGCTAATAACACTACTGGAATATACTTGTTATCTAATTGTTTATATTTCTTACAACCTGCTCCTATAACATAAAGAGCAGCAACTAAAATTAGCAACTGCTCAGGTATGAAACTTATTAAATTATCCATATCTTATCCTCCTAATTTAAAATATTCCTCTCTGTATGGCAAATATAAAGAATCCTACAAGTGTTGTAATCATTGTCCCAATCAACCACTTTAGCATACTTGTAAGTGAGTTCAAGTTCTCACATAGTGCCTTTAACTCTGCTTTAGACTCTATATTCGCTACTTTTAATTCATCTATTTCATCATTATGTTTATTTATTGTTACCTCATGTCGTTTCAAATTGTCTTTGAAAAGTTCTTCATTCATGAAAACCTCCTTATTTGTATTAAAATAAGACTTAGAGGTTATCTAAGCCTTATAAAAAATTTTCTAGTATTAACTTTTAAGCGTTATAACATTCTTCTTACTTTTTTATTTATTGAAACTTAATTCTATAGTTCTATTTTACCTATACATATTGATTACCTTATTTTATTCATAAGCATACCATGTAAAAGTATCACCAACTTTACAATAGTATATCGTTTTACTTTCATCAAAATTATCTGCACGATAAGTATAAAGTGTGAAACTGCTACTGCTAACATCTTTTAAATAAAGAAAAGCAGACATGTAATAATCACTACTTCTATCAACTCGACCAAGTGAAGTTTTAGTATTCAAATTATTAACTGCATAAAATTTTTGTGTATAACCACCTCCATAAAGAGCAAGATAATTAATAACAATAAGACTAGGAGTAAAACCTAAATTAGTAGGAATAACAAGAGATTTACTTTTACCACCAAGATAATAATACTCTGAATAAAAATTATCAACATCATTTTGAGTAAAAGTATAAGTACCTGTAGCCCATCTTTTTCTTTGTCCTAATTCTGTGTTTAACTGACTTATAGTATTATTTTTTTCTGTTAGTTGATTTTGTAACTCCTGTACACTAGTATCTGAACTATCAAAAGATTCCTTTACCTTTTCTGACAATTCCACTAAAGAATTATTTAAACTTGATTCGATATTTTTTAATGCCAATACATTTATGATAGAATTCTTACCATTTATTAAACCATCTTTCATTTCACTAACTTTTGTTGCTATATCTTGTAGACTAGCATCATCCCCTAATGGCATTATATTCTTACTTATACTTACAACTTTTTCAGCGGTTGCATTAGCACTATCTGTAACGACTATTTTTAATGTATGCAAGGCATTATCTTCTAATGTATAGTTAATTATTTTCTCTGTTGTTAAATCTGTTGTGATAGTTTCTTTTAATACATCATCTATAAAATATTCTATTTTAGTTAATAGTGTAGGATCTGTGTGGTCTGCTTTGAAAGTTGCTTGTGTAGAGTTATAAGAGGATACAGTTAAAAATGGCAATGCTTGAAGTAATGTTATTTTAGCACGACCATCTGAGTAATCACCTACAACAGTAGTATTTCCACCAGTTGTCATAACTACATTATCAAAATAATATTCAGATGTTGGAATATAACTAGGTGGTTTATAACTATCTTTAGTTAAAACATAACCACTTCCACCACCACTTCCAGAACCAGAACCACTAGTAGCAGAACCACCAAACCAGCCACCACCACCACCTGAATAAATTGAAGGATTTTTATAAGTAGCACCATTGCCAAAAAAGCCATCACTTTTACCATCATCAGTAATGCCTTTACCACCTTCAAATTGTGTTCCACCATGAGAAGGAATACCATTCCAACCTCTACCAGGCATACCTTTTAAACCACCACCATCGCCACCTCTATAAGTATCTATAGTTCCACCACCACCACCTGCAACAATTATCCTAGATAACAAACCTTGTTCATTATCCCATTCACCACCAATAAGTCTTATATCAGTAGCTCCACCACCAGAAGCACTACTACCACTACCACCACCATTAAATCTATAATCTTTTCTACCATCTAAACCAACATAAAGATATAAAGTAGTTTCTTTTTTTAACGTTATTTCACCACTACAATAACCACCATAACCATAATAAAATCCACTTTCATAAGGAGTACCTCTTGTACCACCTCTTGCACCCCAACATTCAAATTTATATTTACCAGGTTTTAATGTAACACTTTGTTCACTTCCTGTACAATTAAATTCATAAACTGTTGTCATTCAATCCACCTCTTTCTTAATTTATGGTTTTATTGTACCTAATTTCAAAGCCATAAAAATCTGAAAAGTGTAGATGAAGTGTGGGCAAAATGTAAATGAATTTATATATTTTTAGGAATAAAAAAAGAACCTTCTATAGTGTTGGTTCTACTTGTGTTTCTTCTTTATTTAATAAACCTGTTAATTCTAAATATTGTTCTTCTGTAATTCTGTTTACTGCATAGAATACATCCATTTTATGTTGTAAATCCTCTTTGGTACTATAGTTCTTTTGTTCTATCATTAATTTTAATAAGTTATACATATTAATTCCTCCTAGATATTATTATTTAATTTCATATTTACTACTTCAAATGCTGTGTTTACTATCTCACTATCTCTATTTTTATTTTCTTCTTTTAACATACTTAGTTCTTCTTCTAATGCTTTTAATCTCTTTTGTTCATCTGTTAAAATGACTTCTATATTTTTTAAAACAGGCTCTTTTGTGATTGGATTTATAGACTCTATATACTGTTTACCATAGTCTATACTTCCAAATTCAATATCGATATAATTTAATTCTGTTATTGTATCATGCTCTAATATATCTCCTGCTGCTTCACCTGTTTGTATCCATACCTTACCTGTTTGGTCGTAAATTATTCTATTTCCTCTATTCATTCTATCACCTCATATTATATTAATTATATAAAAACTCTATATCTAACGCATACCACCTAAAAGAAAATTTATTAAATTTAAAAGGAAAATCAACGCCAGCATTCATATCACCCTTACCAATTTCAATCTTAAAACTATCGGCAGTAATATCTCTAATACTAGCACTACCAATAATTCGAGTATATGAACCATTGTTATATTTAATATTTGTACCTGCAGAATTGATACTAATACCACAACTAAGAAATTTAGCCGGATTTGAACCATCACTTAAACCAAAACTCATGATTAAAATAGTTTTTGGAACAAAATTTAAATTAGTTGGAACAACTAAGGAATTTTGAGAACCATCTGGTGGAGTATAAGTACCTGTCGCATATTTAATCCTTTGACTTAATTGATTAGTCAATTCTGTTATCCTATTTTGCAACTCCTCAACACTAGCATCTGAACTATCAAAAGAAGTCTTTATTTTCTCTGATAACTCAACAAGTGTATTATTTAAACTTGAATCTATATTTTTAAGTGCTAAAGTATTTATAATACTTGTTTTCCCATTCTTAAAACCTTCTCCAATCTCTACCAACTTAGATGATATATCTTGCAAGGTTGCATCAGATTGAAGTGGCATAATTTCTTTACTTATACTCAAAACTTTCTCAGCAGTTGCATTCTCTGCGTCTGTAGCTACTATTTTAAGTGTGTGTATTGCATTGTCTGTAAGTTCATAGTTTATTGTTTTTTCTGTTGTTAAATCTGTTGTTATTGTTTCTTTTAATACATCATCTATAAATACTTCTATTTTGCTTAAATTATTATCTGCGTCTATTGCTGTAAATATTGCAGTAGTCGAGTTATAAGAGGATATATTCAATTTTGGTTTAGTGTTGCCTTTTGTGAATGTAACAGTTTTATCTAACATTTTACCACCAGCAACAGTGCCAAGCTCAATAGTTATATTATTTACAGAATTAAATACTAAATTAGATAAATGTTCATCAGTTAAATCTATAGTGTAATTAGAATCTACTGTATTATTTTTTTCACTTATTACGACATCATTTAATTTTACAGTTATTTTAAAACTAACATCAGGATTGCTATCATAAATATTATATTTTATACTGCAAGCATCACCAATTACACCTAAATCATTGTTTATGGATATAGATGGATTTGGCACAACTTGAACGGTAGTGTATTGATACATATTATAAGTATCAGTTA
>NZ_JBJOCA010000035.1:0-40582 GCF_045898275.1 Clostridioides sp. GD02404 | reverse complement strand
GTACAGTTAAAAATCAAGATATTTTCCAAAATGAGATAAGTAAGTTAAAGATGAAGGAAGTTTTAACTGAGTTAATTACAAAATTTGAAGGTCTAAAAATGGAAAACTCAGCAGAGATTTCTGGAATATTTAAAAAGGTACAAGATATAATGGAAACTCAGATTATCATTACTGATAAGATTGACAAGAAAAAAGATAACCTTGCAATGGGAGAATTAATTTATCAAATGTCGGATAGTGGTAATCAAATGAATGAATATCAGAAAAAACTTATTCATCAAATTGAATTAAATCAAGTTAGATACTTATGTCAGCTAGAGGCAGCTGCTTTTCAATTGTGGACATTCCCATTTGGAAGTAATATAGTAAATATCTTAAATAGATGCCATGTAGGGATTACAGAAGATGAAAATGAGGTTGTAAATCAAGCTAAAGAGCAAAATAGACAGATTAAAGATTTTCTAGACCAAGATACTTATCAATGGCAAAGAACAGATAATCATATTCTAAAAGTACCATTGGTAGGAAGTTTAGGTGGAAAGAGTAAAGTAGGATTTGAAAATACATATTCTTTATATACTTGTAGTGAAGAAGAAGTGAAGAAGCTTTTGACTGGGGAGGAAATTAACTTTGAGATTCCAGTAAATCAAAACTTTGATGCTATGAAATATGTAACTATTTATGCTAATATACCTAATCTTAGACGAAATATTTTAGATGATAGTGCAAAAGTAAACGTGTATATGCGTTTATACGATAGTGGATATTTTTCACTGTATGATGATAGAAAAGACGTCTATTATCAATATGTATTTCCACAAAACTATATTGATATCACACATGGTCTTGATGTTAAGTACAATGATTCAGACTCAATAAACTCAATATGGTCTTCAGTAGAAGATAAAGGAATAGAAAAGTTCAAGAATGCAGGATTAAATTCTGGGAGAAGCCCATACTCTATGGCTAAGGTTTCTTTGAAGTCTCATTTTAATAAAAAACTTTCTTATGATTTATTGACGAATGAACAGAAGAAGAAACTAGAATCGTATTTTAATACATCTAGTAAATACGCATGGAGTGAGAGTATAGATATATTGAAGAGTCTTGGATATATTGATTTGAAAGGTGTTTTAGCAAGAAATTGGTCTGAAATCAAGAAAGATATAGATAATGATGGAGAGATTATGAAGCATTTTTCAATATTACAGGCTGATTTATTGGAAAGAATTATTTATGAGCAGACTAGTATATTAAAAGCAAATATACCTGACTTGACGATTGAATTTGTAGGGTGTGGTATTTATGTAGAGTCTGAATTTAATTATCTAAAGCAAAATGAGTTAAGATGTTATGAGCAGAGATTAGTTAAAAATACAGTTGAGGAATAGTCTTTAAATAGGTATGAAAAATTTGAAGAAGTAAAATAAGTCTAAGGAAGTCAAAGTAAGTTAAAGAAATTAAGAGAAGTAAAATAAGTCTAAAGAAGTAAAATAAGTCTAAAAAATGTGAAACAACCTTGAAGAAATTTATAAAAGCACTTTTAAATATTTTGTTTAAAAGTGCTTTTTTTAATATAGTAACTCTTATGTAGATGATACAATTTTTCTATATTTATTTTCTATTTTAGAAAATTCTTGATATTCATTTCAAAAACTTAAAACTCAATAATAATGATTATTGATAGATTTGCAAAATTATATTACATTTATTACTAATTATGAAATTAAATATACCATGAACGAGTGGTGCTTTCAATAGAAAATGATACTTTATATCAATCTACTAAATTATTAAATTTATATCCAATTCATAATTTCATAGATATTTGATATATTCCATTCATTAATATTATTCTTAGAATATTTTATAACACATTCATTAAAGGTAAACTTTTCGGTAATGTTAAACATCACCTCTAAATTAATTTACTATTTTTGATTCTATTGTAGATATATGCGATATCTATAAACAACATACACGACAAGATGCATTTACTTGATTACCCCTTGTTTAAGTGCATCTTCTATTGCTTTTTTTATAACTTTGCTTGAGTTTGTAGCGCCTGATATAGCATCTACATCTATTTTTTGCTCATTGAGTACTTCATCAAGGACTTTCTCAGCTTTTTGACCTCTTTCATTTTTATGTTCCAATATATTGATGTTTGTAATTTTACCACTGTTTACAACAACTTCTATCTTAGCAGAGATAAGATTTACATTGCAATTCCCAATATAAGTTCCATCTTTAACATCAGAAAGCTTTATATTTTCAAAGGTCATATTCTTTACTGTCTGTTGATAGTCATGTACTCGTTTCATATAGATTCCAAAACATATAAAACCTATCAATAAAACAACAACAATAGTACGATAAATGATTTTTTTACTTTTAATTTTCATTTTAATACCTCTCAATTTTTTAGTTAAAATATTTGTATTTCTTTATTTTTAATATATATAACCACTTATTTGATGATGGAATTATTTTGAGATAGAGCGATAGAGTGTGTCAAATCCATATTTCAGAAATTCTTCTTTAGAGAGTTTGAGTTCTTGTTTTATATAAGCTTCTTTATTAGTTGCTGTCTGTATCAAACCAGATAACATTCCCCAAAATGAAAAAATAGTAGGCATAATTTTAATATCGTCTCTAAGCTCGCCTGATAGGATACCATAGCTTACAAATTGCTTTATTTTCTCGTTGATTTCCTCACCAACACGGAAAGTTTCTTTTTCTTCAGGTAAATAGTCTGTACTTTCAAAGTCAATGTTTATTTCATCAAGAGCTATTTTGAAGTAAAATGGAAATTCTTCTTGATATCTTAGTAGAGAATTGCAGATAAAATCATATCTTGCTCTCGTACTTTCTTGTTCTTCTAAAGAGTGGGTAATGTATGTATGTAGTTTTTTCATGCTTTCAAGTACTAGTACACCTACAATTTCTTCTTTGTTTTTGAAATATACATATATGGTAGCTTTGCTATAGCCAGCTTCTTTTGCAATATCATCCATTGAAGTAGCCTCAATCCCTTTTTTCATAAATAAAGTTTGGGCTGATGAAGCAATGTTTTCACGATGTACACTTCTTGGTTCTTTTTTTCTTCTTCCCATGATATAATCCTTCCTTAAAATTAATTAAACTGGTAGTTCAATTATAATTAGGGTTAGTTATTTTGTCAATCAGTATTTGGGAGTTATTACATAATAAAAAGCACCAAAGAATGATGATTTATGGTTTATCATTATTGATGCCATTTATGTTAATTTATTTTATGTTTTTAGAGTTTTTTTATATCATGAAATATGGATAAAAAAATTCTGTTTTCTTCTTTTATAAATATGAAAAAAGCCGTTAACATTGTTGGACTAACGGCTCATATTAAAGTATTAAATTTAAATTTGTCTGAGTTACATTATATTTATTAGTTGTAGGTTTTTTGTTTTGTCTATGTACTCAAATACCAAGTATACCCGTACATATCAAGTACTTCAGCACCACCATCATTTTCATCTGGAGGTGGGTGAGGTAAAAATTTTTGCACAAGCGTGTATACCCATCTTTACCCATGTATTCAATTATTTGAGACAAGCTAGGTTTATTGTTTTTTTCAAGCATACATTCGTACATTAGATTTCACTCCCTAAACATGTAATTTGTAATTAGAATTAATATCCTAGTGATAATTTATAGTATAAGTTTAAGTCCTTGTTAAGTTTGTAAGTAAGCTGAGGACTATTTTTTATATACATTTTCATAAAGTATCTTATTTTTACTTTTAGTATAACAAAGTAATTATGATAACTAGTATAACAAAGTAATTATGACAACAGTTTGTCATGTTTTGTAAGTCTTGCCTGTATAATATGTATAAAATACAAAGTAGTTAATATTAATAATAATATTGATGGCTAGAAAATATTATATTTATATTTGTTGGAAAATAATGTAAAAGAATGATAAAATAGAGTTTATAATATAAAAGTAAAATTATATTATAATTATATGTATTTGTTGGATTTATGTATTTAAATACTGTAGAATTTATGTTAATTATCGCTAAAAAAGCATAATACTACGGTGTAAGGTTTTATAAACTTCTAATTGAAAGGGGAGAATTCAAATGGATAAAAGGTACTTAAAATCCAATGTGTTTGAAGCTTTTCAAGATAGACTTTCTTATATTTTCAGTGAATTTGATTATGTCTATGTGTCTTTCAGTGGAGGAAAAGATAGTGGTTTATTATTGAATTTAGTTTTGGATTATAAGAGAAAGCATAATATAAGTTCCAAAATTGGAGTATTTCATCAGGATTTTGAAGCTCAATACAGTATGACAACTGAGTATGTTGAAAAAACATTTGAAGAGAATCTTGAAGATATTGAGCCATATTGGGTGTGTTTGCCGATGGCCACAAGAACAGCTGTAGGAAATTATGAAATGTTTTGGTATCCATGGGATGATGAGAAAGAAGAGTTATGGGTAAGAAAAATGCCAGTCAAAGAATACATAATAAATCAAGAAAATAACCCATTTGTCTATTATAAATACAAGATGAGACAAGAAAGTTTGGCAAAACAATTTGGCAGGTGGATGAGGGATAAGCATAAAGGTGCAAAAGTTGCTTGTTTATTAGGAACAAGAGCGTCGGAATCATTACAACGCTACTGTGCTATTGTAAATAAACAGCATGGATATAAAGGAAAGTGCTGGATAACGAATCAATTTAAAAATGTATGGACAGCATCACCTATATATGATTGGGAAATAGAAGATGTTTGGCTAGCTAACTATAAGTTCAACTATGATTACAATAAAATTTATGATTTATTCTATAAAGCTGGTGTAGCTCCAAGAAGGATGAGAGTAGCATCTCCATTTAATGATTCAGCAAAGGATAGTCTAAATTTATATAGGGTATTAGACCCAGATGTATGGATGAAATTGGTTGCTAGAGTACAAGGAGTCAATTTCACCTCTATTTATGGAAAAACAAAAGCTATGGGGTACCGAAGTATTTCATTGCCAGATGGACATACTTGGAAAAGCTTCACCTATTTTTTACTTGACACTTTACCTGAAAATATAAGAAAAAATTATATTAAGAAATTTTCAACATCTATTGATTTTTGGCATAATAGAGGAGGAGGTTTACCAGGAAGTGTTATACATGAATTAATAATGAAAGGATATAAAATAGAATTAAATGGAGTTTCAAATTATACAAAAGACAAAAAAATTAGAGTTAAATTTTTAGGTGATATACCTGATGATACAGATGATATCAAGTTTACCAAAGATATTCCAAGTTGGAAGAGAATGTGCTATTGTATTTTAAAAAATGACCATATGTGTAAATTTATGGGATTTAGTCCTACAAAAGAACAAAAAGTTAGGACAGAATATATTAAGAAAAAATATGAAAAAATTCATGAGATAGGAGTTAAGGTGCTATGAAACAGAAAAGTCCAGTATATGGAATCATTGCAGTACCCATTGAAAAGATAGAATCTAACGACTATAATCCAAATACAGTAGCCCCACCAGAAATGCAGTTGTTATATAAAAGTATTAAAGAAGATGGGTATACAATGCCAATTGTTTGTTATTATAATCAGGAAAAAGACAAGTATGTTATTGTAGATGGTTTCCATCGTTATAGAGTAATGCTTGAAAATAAGGATATCTATGATAGAGAGAATGGACTTCTTCCTGTTTCAATAATTGATAAATCTCTTGATGAGAGAATGGCAAGTACTATTCGACATAATCGTGCAAGAGGCTCACATAATGTGGATTTAATGAGTACTATTATAACTGAACTGTGTGAAATTGGAAAATCTGATGAATGGATATCAAAGCATCTAGGTATGGAGACTGATGAAATTCTTAGATTAAAGCAAATAACTGGATTATCTTATTTGTTTAAGGATAAAGAGTTTAATAATTCATGGATTCCGTCTGATTCTGATAATATGTAAGAAAATTAAGAGTATTAAGTTTATATATAAATACAGATAGAGGGTTGTCTCAAAATGAATTTTTTGGTTCGTGAGACACTCTTTTTTTTATGAAATTAAATATATTTTCATCATTTTAATAATGAAAAAGAGGCTTATCTATATTTTGAGATAGCCTCTTTTTTATTTGTATAAATGTTAATACCATATATGAATGTAGAAGTCTTAATACTATATTTGTATAAATGCTAATACCATATATGAACGTAGAAGTCTTAATATTATATTTGTATAAATGTTAATACCATATATGAACGTAGAAGTCTTAATACTATATTTGTATAAATGTTAAATATCATATACGAATGTAGAAGTCTTAATATTATATTTGTATAAATGCTAATACCATACATGAATATAGAAGTCTTAATACTATATATGAAGATATGAATTTTAAGACTAGATAATGAAAATATAATTATTAAAATCATATATGAAGCATGCTTTTTATAATGCAACTAAATAAAATTATAAAATAAATAGACTTGTTTTATTTAAGCTAGATTTAGATTTTAGAAAATAAAAATATAAGGTTTGATAAATTTTAAAAATAATTTATTTGCTAGAAAAAATAGCATTAAAATATCTGTTTATAAGGATTTAAGTAATAAAAAGTAACATTTTGACGAGAAACAAATATTATATAGTAAATAGTAATTGTGTTATAAGAAATTGTATAAATTCTATACTGATTATTTAGAATGAATATTTATACAAAATTAGTTGAGTAGACAAATTTTAAGAATAAAAGAGGAACAAGAAAGATACTCGTTTATTTCTGTTAAAGTTCTATTAAAACCACTGATTATAATATAACACAAGTATAAAATTATTAAAAATAATACTATTTTAAAATTCGAAAAATTAAGGAGGATAATTAATGGAATATTTGAAAGAGGATAAACAAGATTATTGTTATGAATTTGCTAGACCATACATTAATCGTCAAATTTATGATGACACATACAATCCAAAAACAGCATTAAGAAGAGGTACTTTATTTCCTGAGTTGGATTTAATAGAGTCAAATAACTACAATGATTGGTTATATGAAAATCCTAAAAATAGAGTTAGAGAGAAAAAAGGGGGTAGTATGTACTAATGTCATTAAATAGAAGAGAACTTCTAGAGAGAATTTCAGAATATCAATTTGCTTGTATAGAATTAAATTTATATTTGGATAACAATCCAAGAGATGAGGAAGCTCTTGATTCATACAGTAGATACTGCGATAAATTTACACAAGCTATGTGTGATTATGAGTCTAAGTATGGGGCATTAACTAATTTTGGTTATGAATCAAGTGAATATCCTTGGTCATGGGTATCAGAGCCTTGGCCATGGGACAAGTCATTTTATAAATAAAATTATACAGTATTAAGATTAGATTTACTATTAAATATATTAAGGAGGAGTAAAATAATATGTGGATTTACCAAAAAACACTGGAACATCCAGTTAACATAAGACAAGCAGACCCTAGAATGGCAAAATATATAATGACTCAGTTGGGAGGACCTAATGGTGAGTTGGCAGCTGCAACTAGATATCTTCAACAAAGATACACTATGCCAACAGGAAAATCTCGTGCACTTTTAACTGATATAGGTACAGAAGAAATGGCTCATGTTGAGATAATTTCTTCAATGTTATATCAATTAATAAGTAGCTGTACTCCAGAGGAGCTTAAAGCTGCTGGACTTGGAACTAATTATGCTACTTTTGGACATGGTCTTCAGCCAGTTGATTCTAATGGAGTAAACTTTACTACAAGTTATATTAATGTCTTTGGCGATGCTGTAACTGATTTACATGAGGATATGGCTGCTGAACAAAAAGCATTGGCTACGTACTATCAATTAATAAATTTAACTGATGACCCAGATTTGAAGGATATCTTAAGATTTTTAGGTGAGAGGGAAGTAGTGCATTATCAAAGATTTGGTGAAGCACTAATGGATGTTTACGAGTTTACAGAATGTAAACATCAGTTCTAATAAAATAATAATAAAATAATAAAAGGAAGGTGCTTCAAAATGAGCTTTTAGTTTATGAGGCATCTTCTTTTTGTATGAAATAAAATAAATCAATCTCTTTATATATAAATTAGTCTTATAAATAATTAAATAAATATAAAAAATTTAAGAATTAAAATATGTCAACTTGACATGATAATTATGATAGAATATAATACTTACTAAAAGTAAGTATATGATTTCGAGCTAATTAAGGAGGAGAATATGGAAAAATATTTACCTGCTTGTCCAGTAGAAATAACGCTACAAATGATAGGTGACAAATGGAAGTTTTTGATATTAAGAGAATTAATAAGAGGTAAAAAACGTTTTGGAGAATTAAGTAAATCAATTGATAATATAAGTCAAAAAATGTTGTCTCAAAATCTAAAAAGTATGGAAGAAGATGGTCTAGTGCATCGTGAGGTATATGAACAATTTCCACCTAAAGTTGAATATTCTTTGACTGAATTAGGGATGACTTTACGACCTATATTAGTTTCTCTGTTTGAATGGGGCAATATGTATAAAGAGTATAGTGAAAAGGAGAGTAAAGATGAATAGAGTAGTAATCACTGGGATTGGAATAGTATCCCCTATAGGAAATAATATTGAAGAATTTTGGAGTAATGTAAAAGCAGGTAATCATGGTATACAGATGATAGATAGGTTTGATACTAAAGATTTTCCTGTAAAAGTAGCAGGGCAAGTAAAAGGTTTTAATCCTTTATTATCATTCTCTAAGAAGGAACTTAGACATAATGACTTGTATTGTCAATATGCAGTAGAAGCTACAAGACAGGCTATTTCTGACTGTGGAACTGATTTTAAAGAATTAGACCCTTATCGTATAGGAGTTATAGTTGGTAGTGGGATAGGTGGAATAAATACTTTGGAAAGTGAATATGGAAAATTTATTGAGAAGGGAAGTAGACGAGTTTCACCATTTACGATACCAATGCTAATCTCAAATATGGCTGCTGGAACGATTGCTATTAAATATGGATTTAAGGGAATCAATTATGCTTTAGTATCTGCTTGTGCGACATCTACTCATACAATAGGGGAAGCATTTGAGGCTATTAAATGTGGAAGATTAGATGTCTGTGTAGCTGGTGGTTCTGAAGCAGCTATAACTGAATTTACATTAGCTGGATTCAATAATATGAAAGCATTGAGTGATAGTGACGACCCTGACAGAGCATCAATTCCTTTTGATAAAGATAGAAATGGATTTGTCATGGGTGAGGGAGGAGCTATTTTAATATTAGAGAGTTTAGAAAATGCAAAGAAAAGAAATGCAAAGATTTATGCAGAGGTAATTGGGTATGGTGCTACAGAAGATGCATACCATATTACTAGTCCAGACCCTACAGGAGAAGCAGCTTGTCAGGCTATCTTGATTGCATGTAATGAGGGTGGAATTAATCCAAGTGAGATTGATTATATTAATGCTCATGGTACTTCTACTCCAATTAATGATAAATACGAGACGAATGCGATAAAACTGGCATTAAAAGATTCAGCTAACGATGTACTTATAAGTTCTACAAAGTCAATGACAGGGCATTTGTTGGGAGCAGCAGGGGCATTGGAAGCAATAGTTTGTGTAAAAGCTATAGATGATAATTTTGTTCCTATGACTGTAGGTTATAAGAATTTTGACCCAGATTGCGATTTGAATTATGTTGTTAATGGTGGAATTGAGAAAGAAGTGAAATACACTATTTCTAATTCATTAGGATTTGGTGGGCATAATGCTACTATTTGTATAAAGAAGTTTGAGGAATAGTAGTAAGAATAAGCAAAATTAAAATAAGACTTTCCTTTATTTTTCCAAAAATGTATTGTATTATTGATTCAGTAGTAAATGCAATGAAATCATATGTCAATAATCATTTAGTATTTGCATTATAGTATCATTTAGTTATATTTATTAAATATAAAGAGTAAATAATAAAGATTATATATTTAGTGAATTAAGAGCTATATTTGTTGATATTGTACAGAATTATTGGGAGAAGGAGGAAAAGCATGAAAAAAGATACATCTCATGTTATCAAACGGGCAGAGAACTTTCAGGTAATTTTGATTGGAGAAGGACTGATAGTTGGTGCTGTGGCTGGTTTGATTGTACTTTTATATAGGATACTTTTGGGGCGAGCTGGTATCTGGCTTAGCCAAATTTTGACGTTTGTAGAAGGTTCTACAATAAAAATAATAGCTTGGTTTGCAGTGCTTGCACTACTTGCTTGGATTGTATCAAAGCTTGTAGACTTAGAGCCAATGATTTCTGGAAGTGGTATTCCTCAGCTTGAGGGAGAAATGACAGGAAAAATCAAGCAGGTATGGTGGCGTGTGTTGCCGACTAAATTTATTGGAGGATTTTTGGCACTTATGGGAGGTCTTGCACTAGGAAGAGAAGGACCTTCTATTCAGCTTGGTGCTATGGCAGGGAAAGGTATCTCTAGAGCACTTGACAGAGGTAAGACAGAGGAAAAATTTCTGTTAACCTGTGGGGCAAGTGCTGGATTGTCAGCAGCATTTCATGCGCCATTAGCAGGTGTTATGTTTTCGCTTGAAGAAGTTCATAAGAACTTTTCAGTGTCTGTTTTAATTTCTGTGATGACAGCATCTTTGACGGCAGATTATATCTCAGCTAATTTTCTAGGGATTGAGTCTGTGTTCCAGTTTGACATTGGTCATGTATTGCCACAGAATTATTATGGATTGATAGTGATTCTAGGTGTGATTCTTGGAGTTATGGGAGCATTTTATAACTGGTTTACTTTATATGTGCAGTCTTTATATAAAAAGATTCCTAAAATCGGTACATTTGGTAAACTGCTGATTCCATTCAGTATGGCTGGTATTCTTGGACTTATGATGCCTCAAGTGCTAGGAAGTGGGCACAATTTGGTGGAGTCACTTACAAGTCATGAATATCTTTTTGGGATGGTTGTTTTGATTTTTGTCGTACGCTTTATATTTTCAGCTGTTAGTTTTGGGTCAGGTGCACCAGGTGGCATCTTTTTTCCGTTGCTTGTTTTAGGAGCATTTATAGGTGGAATATTTGGAATGATAGGTGTTAAGGTTTTTGGAATGAACCCAGATTATATAAATAATTTTGTGCTTTTGGCTATGGCAGGATATTTTACAGCTATTGTACGTGCACCTTTGACTGGTATTATATTAATTTTTGAAATGACGGGTTCTGTTAGTCAAATGCTTTCACTATCTGTAATTTCGATTGTGGCATATATTGTGGCTACTCTTATGAAATCAAAACCTATTTATGAAAGTCTTTTGGAGCGATTACTTGAGAAAAATGGAGAACCTGCTCCTAAAGAGAGGGGAGAAAAGATACTAGACCAGTTTTCTGTTATGTTTGGTTCTCCTGTTGCAAACAAAAAAATTCAGGATATACAATGGCCAGAGAATTGTCTTCTGGTAGCTATTCAAAGAGGTGGTGAAGAGATTATTCCTAGAGGGAAAACTATTCTTAAGCCAAGTGATATAATTGTGACTATGACAGATGAGAGAGACAGTGGTGTTGTGTATGATAGGATGGAGAATTTGTGTAAAGAGAATACTTCCCATATTTTATAGATAAGTGATAATATTAAATTGAGTAAAGAGTTAGTTATTGAGTGGTATGAGAAAATGAAAGTGTAGGATTTTAGATGTAAAGAGTTTGAAAAATAAATTGATTGTATGTAAAATGATAGATTACATTTTATTGAAATAGTAAATTAAAGTTTATTGAACTGAAAAAATAAATTTAGAAAAAGGAAGATTTAAGTATGTGTGATGAATTTGTAAACTTGACAGTAGAAAATCTTGCCAATGAACATTTATGTTGTATTATCCGTACAAGAAAGCTACATCAAGGTATTGAAGCCAAAAAGCAATGGATTTCTGAAAGATTAAGAGAAGGGCATACCTTTAGAAAATTGAATGTCAAAGGTACTGTATTTATTGAGTATGCACCCCTTGAGACTGCATGGGTTCCAATTACTGGTGATAACTATTATTATATATATTGCTTATGGGTATTGGGTGATTATAAAGGAAAAGGGTATGCGAAATCGTTAATGGAGTATTGTGTGGAAGATGCTAAAAAGAATGGAAAATCTGGAGTTTGTATGCTTGGAGCAAAAAAACAAAAAGCATGGCTTTCAGACCAATCATTTGCGAAAAAATTTGGATTCGAGGTCGTCGATACTACTGATAATGGATATGAGCTACTTGCACTTTCTTTTGACGGAACAACACCAGTGTTCAAGCAAAATGCAAAATCGTGTGAAATCGAGAGTGAGGAACTAACTATTTATTATGATATGCAATGTCCATTTATCTATCAAAATATTGAACGATTAAGAGATTATTGCACAACACATGATGTTCCAGCTTCATTTATTCAAATAGACACATTACAAAAAGCAAAGGAATTACCTTGTGTTTTTAATAACTTCGCATTATTTTACAAGGGGAAGTTTGAAACAGTAAATTTAATAGATGTTGCGTATTTGAAAAAAATGCTAAATAAATGATAGAGAATAATATTCTATATCAATGTAGTGGCGGAAGTCTTTTGATTTTCCGCCATATTTGTGTGCAGACAAATGGATGGTTCTAATGATGACTTAAAATAACATAATTAAGAGGGTTATTTTAGAAATCTTATAATTTTAATTTAGAGTATGTATTCATTTTTTATATCTTATAAATAAGACATGATTTTTTAGAAATTCAAGTATTGTACAGATAAGATTGACTTATATTGACATATTTAGTTATTCTAGATTTAAAAGAAGAGAGGTGGCTATATGAATTTGATTTTGAATGATATTCTTAGGACTGTTGTATTAAGTGATTTGTGTATAGTTATCCTATTGAGTTTTAGAATGACTATATTTAAAAGGTTTAGCAAAAGATTTAATTATTATGTTTGGTTGATTGTGATTATTAAGTTATTACTACCATTTACATACTATACTTTTACATTTAATAGGAGGGAATATCAATATACTATTAGTAAGGTGTATTTAGAAAATTTTAATACTATCTTTACTTCGAAAAACAGTATTTTACTATTTACTTGGATTGCTAGTATAATAATATATTTGGTTTATATTAGTTGGAGATACATTAAGATTAAAATTTTGATGAATGATTTATCCTATGATGTTGAGGATAATGAGATAAAAAATCTTTATGAGAATTTATTAAAGGAGCTTAGTATAAATAAAAAGATACAACTTAAATATTCTTATGAAGTTGAAACACCAGTGTTTTTTAATTCAAGTGTCATTTTACCTCCTTATGATTATACATTAAAGGAGCTGGATTGGATATTTAGACATGAGCTTATGCATTTTAAGAGTAAAGACCTTTATGTTAAGTATTTGGTGCTATTTTTAAAATGTGTTTATTGGTTTAATCCTTTTATATATATAATGGAGAAGTTTATAGATTTGGATTGCGAATTTTATTGTGATGAAAGGGTTTTAAAGAACCGTACTGTAGAGGAGAGACAGGATTATGCGCTTACTATAATAAGTGCGATGAGGAAAGGTTCAAGTCATTCAAATAAGTTTGTGGCTGGTTTACATAAGGAGTCGGATATTAGAAAAAGAGTGTCTAATATGTTTAATGAAAGATATAGAAATGGTGTTTTTATGGTGGTAATTTTATGTTTGTTATCTTCTATTACATATTTTAGATTTGATACAATCTGTTATAATCCATTGATTTATCCAATGCATAAGCAGTCACCTATTGAAAATAGAGCTAATTCAAAACCAACATATGAGTTTAATATTCATGTAGATGATTAATATATAAAATTATCATATAAAGAGGTTTTAGGCATATAAAATTGATAATCAGTTTTTTTGTGCATTAAGTAATTATGAAGAAGTATTTATTAATTTATTATATAAATTAAGTAATTTTGATTATAAAGAGTTTTATTCTTACCTGTGACAATATAAATCATATTTTTAGATATTTTCTTTGATTATGGTATTTTAGTTGTATAATACATTATTGTCTATAAAGGTGTTAGTTATAGTAATCAAATGGATAAATAGAGTATTTAAAATAATTAGTTTATAAGGAGAAATATTTATGAGAAAGCAATTGGAAGAAATGACTTTAGAAGAATTATGGGAGTTGTTCCCAATAGTTTTAACTGTTCATAGGGAATGTTGGAAAGATTGGTTTAAAGAAGAAGAATGTAGATTAACTGGGGTATTACCTATGCAAAATATTGTTAGAATAAGTCATATTGGAAGCACTGCTGTGAGCACAATCTATGCCAAGCCAATTGTTGATATACTTATTGAGATAATGAATGATTGTAGCATAAAAGAGATTAAAAAGTTAATTGAATCAATGGGATATGTTTGTATGTCTGAGAGTAGTAGCAGGATTTCACTTAATAAAGGATATACAATAGATGGTTTTGAAGAACGAGTTTTTCATTTACATATAAGGTATGCAGGTGATAATGATGAGTTGTTTTTTAGAGATTATTTAATTGACAATACAAGTGTAGCTAAGGAGTATGAAGAACTTAAGTTAAATCTATGGAAGAAGTATGAGCATAATCGTGATGCTTATACAGATAGTAAGTCAGATTTTATTAAAGAATTTACTGAAAAAGCAAAAGTATTGTATTCTAATAGGTATATTTAGAGATTTATTTATATATTTTTATTAGGTTACTTATTGATTTTTAATGTAGATAAGTTATATAAGGGTAGAAAGATTAAGTTTATTAAATTGTATGAAGTTACATACAAAGGGATGTTAGATTGTTTAGATTATATAAGTGCAAATCAAAAATGTCAATGAGATTACTTAGGACATATGAACTTAAATCAAAAAGAAAAATTAGCTTTAAGATTATATAAATGTAAATCAAAATGTTTAAACATATTGATTAGACTATATGAATTTAAAACAAAAAGGACAGTCAGATTGATTGTCTTTTTTGTTTTAAAATCTTTAATATTTAAAATGAGGATTTAATCTATACATAGTTAACAAGCAAATTTTTTAAAACTAGATGGAATAAAAAATGCAATATTATAAAACGATAAAGTATAATTTTTGTTAAAAGATATAAGAAATATATATATTTAAGCAAATATATACAATAATTTACATCTTTATAATAACATTTTCTTTACAAGTTTTTAGAGATGTGATAATATTTAGAAAAGTGCATATGTATTCACAATAATTACTGGAAAACGCTTAAAATATGAAAAAATAGATAACGTATGCATAAAATAAGCAAAATTTAAAATTGATAAATTTGGGAGGATATAGTTATGGGAAAATATCAAGGTTCAAAACAAGTTGTAAGAAACTACTTCGAAGCATTAGAAAATGCAAATGTAGATGAAGTTAAGAATGTCTTAAATGAATACATGAAATCAGACTATAATTGGAAAGGTGTATATCCATTTCGTGAACAAGAAGGAATTGAAAATGTAGCAGATGTATTTTGGAAACCTTTAAAAAATTCATTAAGTAATATGCAAAGAAGACAGGATATCTTTATTGCAGGGACTAATGAAATTGACAATAGTGAGTGGGTCATGAGTATGGGACACTTTATGGGACTTTTTGATAATGACTGGCTTGGTATTAAGCATACTCGTAAAATGATTAGTTTAAGATATGCAGAATTTAACTGTGTACAGGATGGAAAAATTTCTAAAACTGGATTATTTGTAGACATAATCGGATTTATGATTCAAGCAGGAGTAAATCCATTACCTCCACAAACTGGTTCATATTTTGTATATCCAGGGCCAATTGACCATAATGGATTACTTTTTGAAGATGCAGATGAAATTGAAGGAGTAAAAACTTTGGCATTAGTGAATAAAATGGTAGATGATTTATCTGAGTTAAATGAAAGTGGTGCTATGGGATGTCCTCCAGAAGTACTTGAAAAATCATGGGCTAAAGATATGATTTGGTATGGGCCAGGAGGGATTGGTGCTTCTTATACTATACCTAGATATCAAGAACAACACCAATTACCATTTAGAAACAATTTAAAAGGAAAGACTTTTAATGGACATGCATGTAGATTTGCAGAAGGAAACTTTGCTTGTTTCTTTGGATGGCCTAATCTGACTAATATACCATGTGGAGGTTTTTTAGGATTGCCAGGTGGTGAGGTTAAAGCAGATATGCAGGTAGTTGATGTGTATTATCGTAAAGGGGATAAGCTTCAAGAAAACTGGGTACTAATTGATATTCCTTATTGGCTAAAACAACAAGGTCTTGATATTCTTGAGAGAACTAAAAGTATTTTTAATGCTTAATTATGCATACGTATGCTTGAAGAGGTGGAGGAATATAAAATGACATCTAATAATAAAAATGATGGAATAGTAAAAGAGCAAGAAAAAGAAAGTTCTATAAGTGAGCTTGAATCAGACAAAGTTAAGGGAAAACATAAATCTAAAGTAAATCAAACTAATTTTAGTAATATGGATAAAAATGAAACTACTGATAATGAAATTACTAATAATGAAACTACTAATAACGAAGTTACTAATAATGTAATGACTGATAATGAAATTACTAAAAATCAAATTACTGATAATAAAACTACTAAAAATCAAATTACTAATAATAAAACCACTGATAATAAAACTACTAAAAATCAAATTACTGATAATAAAACAGGCATACATAAAACTGAGGAAGATAAATCTAATATAAATATTACTACTGAAAAAAATGAAAAAGTTGTATTTAAGGGGGAATATAATATGGAGTCTACAAAAATTTACTATGGAGATTCACTAGAAGTAACACCTGTGGGAGTGATGGACTACAATGATTTTTCAAAACAGACAAAAAGGGAGCAAGAAATACCTGGATTTGATTCTAAGTATAGGGATTTTGTAGATTATATTATGAAAATAACACATAATATTTGGGAAGAAAAAGGTATAGGGGTTATTTATGATACATATCACAATAATGTTACAATGCACTGTGGTTCTTCTAATTTAGTCGGTATTAAAGATGTTATTTCCAATACTCTTCAAACATTACATGCGTTTCCTGATAGAAGATTAATTGGGCAAAATGTAATATGGTCTAACTTTGGTGCTGATGGTTTTTTATCTTCTCATCGTGTTTTATCTACAGCAACTAATCTAGGTGATAGTAATTTTGGACCAGCAACAGGTAGAAAAATAAACTTTAGAACTGTGATTGATTGTGCTACAACAAACAATAGAATTCATGAAGAATGGTTAGTTAGAGATAATTTATGGATTGTCACTCAATTAGGATTAGACCCTCAGGAAGTAGCAAAAGGTATGGCAAAAGCAAGTGCATCTAAAGTACTTAGTTTACAATCAACATATGGTATCTGTGAATCTATGGATGGTCAATTCATGCCAGCTAAGTATCAAGCAAAAGATGAGTCTGTTGGTGAAATGATGCTTGAAATGACAAGTCGTATTTATAATTATAAATATATAAATGAAGTTAAAAAATACTATCATGATAATGCAGTAGTCCATTTTATATGTGATAAAGATTTAAATGGATATGATGAGATACAAGGCATGATTGTAAGTTTACTTGCTTCAATTCCAAATGGAAGTTATGAAGTAGAAAGAGTAACCTGCAATCAGAGGGAAAAAAATGAAGGATATGATGTATCTGTAAGATGGAGATTACGTGGAATAAATGAAGGGATAGGTTTCTTTGGACAACCTTCTGGAAAGCCTGTGGAAGTAATGGGAATCAATCATTATCATGTATTACAAGGTAAAGTAAAGGAAGAATGGATAACTTTTGATGGCATGGATGTTCTAAAGCAAATGTATATGGGTGTGGAAGAGTAAGTTTATTAGAGTATAAATAGTCTTGAAATCTATATAATGAGTATTTTTTTATAAAATTTGAGAAATAGATGTATATAACGAATAACAGGATAAATTCTTAGATGGACTATGGTATATAACGAATAACAGGGTAAATTCTTAGATGGACTATGATTAATATTAAAAAGGGGGATTTATAAAGAATATGAAAACAACAGTTGGAATAGAAAATGATATCATATTAGGAAAGGACTATTCAAACCTAAAAAGAGGAATTGCATTTTTTTCAATTGCTTTAATATACTTTTTTTATTGCTACAACTTTATGGTAGGTACTTTTATTAAACCAACAATGATTTATGCCCTAGTAGAGGGTGGATTTGGTTTTTCATTGAAACAAACAGAAGAAATATTTGCTGTGATGTCTTTTGGTACAATTCCAGGAACGTTTATTTTCGGAGTGATTTCAACAAAAATCGGAAAAAAGAGAACTTTAATTAGTGTTGCTTTATTAATTGGATTGACAACATTTATACCAATGTTGTCTCCTACAAATATCATGTTATGGAAAATTGCACGTTTGTGTACAGGAGTAGTACTAGGTGGTGTATTTGGAACAGCTATGCCTTTGGTTGCAGATATGTTCCCAAGTAAATATCGTGGCAAGTTAGCTGCTATATTGACTGCCTTATTTTCATTAGCTATGATTTTTGGTGGAAAAGTGTATGGAGTATTGGGTGATTCAAATTGGCAAATATTGATGTATACTGCAATTATACCACCTATAGTTGGAGGTATCTTAGCAATTTTCTTTGTACCAGATGATTTGGAGTATACAAAAGAATTAGTTAAAAAGGGAAAAGAAACTGGCGAAAAAATTAGTTATATAAGTATGTACAAGGGAAAATACTTATGGATTGGTATAGGAACAATTCTTTTATCAGGGGCTAATTTTACAGCATATTCAGCATTTTCAAATAATGCAACTACATACTTAGTAACAGGACTAGGAATGACATCAGTAGTAGCTGGTTCTCTATATAGTTTACAAGGAATTGGTCAATTAGTAGGATATTTATTCTGGGGTTCTATAGCAGATAAATTTGGGAGAAAAGTACCTTTTATAGGTATGGCATTAGCAGCAGTATTTGTTTTTATATATACAAAATTAGGAGGAGACAATATAACAACATTCTACATGATATCAGTATTGTTAGGTCTTGCTGTTGGATATTCTGGGGCATGGGGAGCATACTATACAGAACTGTTCCCAAGTAAATATCGCTCACTGTCATCTGGGATGTCGTTTAATGGAGGAAGAATTATATCTACCTTTGCAATACCTGCAATAGCTGGGACAGCTTCTGGTGCTTTAGGTATGATAACTATTTTTTATATATCAATAGCAGTATTTGTAGCAGGTGCTATTGTATGGTTATTCTTACCAGAAACATTAAATAAGAAGTAATAAAATACTGACAAATTTTTTTGTTACTTAGAAAGGGGTGGCTTATGATTTCATCAATTGATGTGTGTATTATAATAGGATATTTGCTGTTAATGTTAGTTATTGGTTATTATTCAGGAAAAGATAATAAAAATCAAGAAGATTATTTCTTAGCAGGTAGGTCAATGCCGTGGATTCCGATTGCTTTATCAGTTGCAGCTACTATGATTAGTGCAAATGGCTTTATAGGTGGTCCTGGATGGGCATATATGGATGGGATGTATCCAGTAATGGTTAATATTACAGTACCTTTAGCAATATTTTTTGCACTGAGCATTACCACCCCAGTTATTTATAGATTAAAGATAACATCTGTATATGAATACATGGGATTTCGTTTGGGAAATTATTCAAGAGGGTTAACTATTATTCAATTTTTTATTAATTCATTGATTCAAGCGAGCTCTATGGTATATATACCAGTGCTTATTATTCAGATGATTACTGGTTGGTCGCTTTATATTTTAGTTCCAATTGTTGTACTTGTATCAATCATATACACGTTATTAGGGGGAATTAAAGCAGTTATATGGACTGATAGTATTCAAATGCTAGTAGTAATAAGTGCTGTATTTATAGTAATTATTGTAGCTTTAAAAGGAATGAATCTTAGCTTTTTTGATACCCTACAAATTGCACAACAGAGTGGTAAATTAAATACATTTGATTTTAGCACAGATTTCTCAGTTACAAATACTTTTTGGGCTACTTTAATCGGTGGAACTATAATGTGGATAAGATACTTCTGTTTTGACCAAGCTCAAGTACAAAGAGTTTTAACATCTAAATCTTTAAACAGTGCAAAAAATTCTTTTGTAGTTAGTGCATTTGTTATGAATCTAGTTTATTACTTTATGTTATTGGTAGGAGTGATTTTATTTGTCTTCTATGATGGAAGAGCATTTGAAACTTCAAATGAAATAATGATTACTTTTATTTTGAATGAACTTCCAGTAGGAGCGATTGGAATTATTATTGCAGGTGTGTTTGCAGCAGCAATGTCTAGTATTGACTCTATATTAAATAGTATGACAACTGTTTTTACAAAAGATATTTATGAGTTTTATTTTAAAAAAGATGGTAAAGAATCATCATTAAAAGTAACAATGATTATAACCATAGTTATAGGTGTTGTTATGACAGGTTTCATTATTATGGGGTTTGGAGGAAGCATTAAGTCAATTCTTGACCTTGTTGGTAACTATATCTCATACTTTGCTGGACCAGCTACAGGTGCATTTGTACTAGCGATGTTTACATATAAGGCTCATGATAAAGGAGTATCTATTGGTTTTATTGTAGGATTAGTTTTAGGGTTTTTTATTTCTAATAAATATAACGTGAGCTGGTTGTGGAATCCAGCAATAGGTGCTACAATAACATTGATATTTGGATATATTTTTAGTATCGTCTTAAAAAACAATAATAATGTAGAGGATATTAAAAAATATACTGTACTTGGTATGAGAAAAGAACTTATTTCTAAAGGGATGGATAAAGTAGATGGAGTGTCCATACTACCATTTTCTTTAGGTAAGCAAGAATTAATTGTATTAGCTTTTTTCATTATCCAATATATTATCTTATTTTTAATACAATTTTAAGAAGAAATACTAGATATTTAAGGAGAAATACTAAATGAATCAAAAGAAAGTTCATTATAATAAATCAGCTACATCAAAAGATGTCGCAAGATTGGCAGGAGTATCTCAATCATCTGTTTCAAGAGCATTTGGTAGTGCAAATGGAAAGGGTGTAAAACCTGAGGTAAGAGAAAAAATTTTTCGTATAGCGGATGAAATTGGATATGTCCCTAATCTAGTTGCAAGAGGGATGATTAGTGGAAAAACAAATGTCATAGGATTGATAGTGGGAGATAGCTTAGGTCCGTTTTACAATAGGATTATTGACCTATTTGTAGAAAAAATTCAAGAAATTGGTAAGCAATGTCTTGTTTTTAAAGTTCCTAGACAGGAAAGTATAGACAGTATAATCTCAAAAGTAATTCAGTTTCAAGTGGAAGCAGTAGTTATTACCGCTTCAGCTATGAATAAGGTTATGGCTGAGACATGTGAAGAAAATAATATTCCTGTCATACTTTTTAATCGTTTTATACCAGGTATAAAAATAAGTACAGTCTATGTAGACCCAATTGAAGGTGGTGGAATGGCTGCTGAGTATCTTATTAACAAGGGGCATAGCAATATAGGATATATTCAATTTACAAGAGAAACTAGTGAAGAAATGGAAAAGAAGATTGGATTTTATTCTAAGTTAAGACAAAATGGGATTCATAGCCTTAAAGAGGAATCAGCAAACTATGATTATGAATCTGGTTATGAAGCAGGGAAAAGAATGTTAGCATTATCAAACCCTCCAACAGCAATTTTTTGTACAAGTGACTTAATAGCTACTGGTGTGATGGATGCAGCGAGATTTGAATATAAATTGAGAATACCAGAGGATTTATCAGTAATAGGATACGATGATATTCAGATGGCTTCATGGAAAAGCTATAGTTTAACAACAATTAGACAACCATTAAATTTATTGATTGACAAGACTATTAATATACTTAAAGTTTTGCTAAATGAGGATAAATGTGAACCAATAGTTGAGATGCTTAAGCCTGAATTAATTGAAAGGGATTCTACGATTTAAATAGGAGTTAGTTTAAATATATAACATAGTTTTATAAGAAATCAAAAAACTGTTATTAAAATGATTTTTATAATCAATTAATAACAGTTTTAATTATTTATATATTTTGTAAGGCAATTAGATATTAGCTTTTAATAGTATTTTTTTGTTTACTATTATTTTAGTATGCCAAAGAGAATCTTTTTAATAAGAATTATTGCTAAACTATTTCTGTCATAAAATTTTACTTAAATTCAACATCAGTATACCCCGTTAGAGAAATAGCGATTTGAGTCGCTTCTGTACCTTTTTTATACTTAAATCCAGTATCTGTTTTAGTAAAATAATTAGGATAAACCAATAAATCATATATTAAGAAGTTTTTATCTGTAGCTATTAGGGAAATCTTGCTATTATCATACTTATTTTTTGAAGTAAATTGAATGCCTGCATTTGCAGCGTTAATATTTATTATATCTGTACAATTAGCTGGCAAATTATAACTAAAGTCACCATTACGAACTTTGACATTCATAACACGTTTTACATTTGGAACATAAAGCTTAACAAAGTCTGTCTTACCCATTAATGAAACTTTACCAGATATACGAACAATCCATTTACCATTCTCTTTTGTAATATGAACATCATAGTATTCACCATCATAACTAGCTTTTATTTCATTTGAAGAAGAAGGGAGTATCTCCAAACCTCCATTATAAATATCAAAAGACATATCGAGATTTTGTATATTGTCTGGTAATTTACCACTACTAGAAGTATTGATATTCTGTGTATTGTCTGTTACTTTATTGTTGTTTTTCTGTGTGTCTAAATTCGAGTTATTATTAGTAGGATTAGAATTTATATTTTTGTTTTTATTGTTATCAACTGGAATTTGTGGTACTGTATATGCTCCAATAGCCGTTGCTCCAACTGTAAATAAAACAGTTATTACAATTGTAAAAAAGACTACTAAATTTGATTTTTTTCTAAAATTCATAATCGCACCTAACCTTTCTTTGAGTAATTTCTTGCTTTCACTTAGAGTGACAGAAGCAAGAGACTCTTTATATTTTCCAACAGTGGCTATAGAGTTTAGTAGAGTCTTTCCATAGTCTTGTACATTACTTGAATCAAGTTTTTTGACAATTGCTTCATCACATGCAAACTCACATGCTTTGTTAATTTCTTTTCCCATAAGATATACAAGAGGATTAAACCAGTGTAAGCAGACTGTAATTTGTACTAGCCATTTATAGAGCATATCAAATCGTCGATAATGTGTAAGTTCATGTAGAACAATATATTGAAAATCTTTTTCTGCAATATCGACCCTTGGCAGTACAATACATGGTCGGAAAAATCCAATCAGTAATGGAGAAGAAATAAGTGGGTTGATGCAAAGCTCTATAGCTCTTTTTATTTTTATTTGACTTCCAAGAATTGCAAGTCTGTCTAAGAGTTCTGTGTCTGAGACAGGAGCTTGTCCAGCTTTTATGTATCGCACGAAGCTTTGGTAAATTGTTATTTTTCGTATGAGTAGGATAAGGGCAATTACCAACCAAATTATCCAGATATTATTTACTAGCAAAGTAATTATGTCCTGTACTGCTTGGTTACTGGTGAATAGCTCCATTTTATTTATATATTTTTGATTGCTTCGTTCATTATTTATAGTTGGGGTATTTTTATCATCATTCAAAATATCTTGATTTTGTTGTTCAGGTGGATATTTTTCAGTATGATATGTAGTATTGTCGAATGTTTGAAAAATGGTTCCCATTAAGTTTGTTTCTGGTGTAAATGGTAATAGTAGTCTCATAATGACAATTAACCAGATATAATACTGCCACTGCCTGCTTATTTTGTCTTTAAAAATTTGCTTGCATGAAAAAAGAATGAGAATAAGCAGTGAACCAGAAAGGGACATTGATAAGAATACTTTCAGTACATTATTCATTTATCTTTTTCCCCCCTCCAAAAGTTCCTTTAGCTCATCGTATTCTTCATCAGTCAACAAATCACTTTGAATTAAATTAGAGACAAGTCCTTTAACATTTCCTTCATAGATTTTATCGAGTAATTTTTTTGTTTGACTTGTTTGATATTCAGATTCTGATATAAGGGGAGAGTATTCATTTCGGCGTCCTAATTTTTTTGCTTTTAGATACCCTTTATCCATAAGTCGAGCTAAGAGCGTTATTAGAGTGTTTTTTTGCCATGTTTTGCCTATTGATGTTAGCTCATCTAAAAGAGATGCAAAAAGTACTGGTTTATCATGTGTCCAAATAATTTTCATAATTTCAAGTTCAGCATCTGATAGTTGTTGAATCACCTAAATCTACCTCCTTTTGTATGACATTATGTCATTTTATTTTAGTATAATGCTATGTCATACATTTGTCAACAAACTTATTTAACCTAGAAGGAGTGATAGTTGGAAGTGAGGATTTGTTGGTGAAATAATCAAACTATGCTTGTTAGAAGAATAGAATGGTAGATAGAAAAACCTAATATAAGAGGGATATGGAAAAGTTAATAAAAAGAGGTAATAGTAAATAGATGTGGGAAGAAGAGAGTAATTACGAAAGGAGGTAATAAAGAAAAATGAGTAATTACAAAAAGAAATAACAAGAGGAAAGGTGTAATTATAAAAATAAAGGTGTAATTATAAAAATAAAGAAGTGATTATAAAAGTAAATAACAATAATAAAGAAGTAATTATGAAAATAAAGAAGTAATTACAAAAATAAATAACAAGAAAAAAGAAGTAATTATAAAAATATAGAACCAATAACTAATAAATACGGTTATTGATTCTTATATATATGCAAGTTTTTTATGTGATTTGTATATGAGTCTTGTGCTAACAAACTAAAATAATCTAATATAAAGAAATAAAGAAAATTCATTATCTGTATAAGAGATGTTCAACTCTCCATTATACTTATCGACAATTCCTCTAATATTCTCAATACCATATCCATGAGAATTACTATCTTTTTTATCTGAAACAAATAATTCATGTTTTTTATTAATAGGATTTACTTTATTATTTGTCAACAAATAGCTAAAATACTCTTTCTCACAACGAGCCTTTAACACCACTTTTCTATTTGATAAATCTGATATTTTTAAAGATGCTTCTATAGCATTATCCAAAGAATTTGAAAAAATAGTACACAAATCTATAGGCTCTATGCCTAAGTGATTGTCTATATCTATATTAAAATGGACATCAACTCCATTTTCTTCTAACTTTGTATGACGAAGATTCAAAATTGAATTAAGAGCTTGATTTTTACAAAATTGCTTGCCACTAAGAGTGCCAAGTCCTATTTTCAACTGATTAAAATATTCTTTAGCTCCATCAATATCTTCCACCTCTAAATACGATTCAATCATTTGAAAGTGGTTATTCATATCATGACGTATTTTACGTATTTGAATCTGTTGATTTTCTAGTAAGTTGTAGTATTTTTCTTTTATGTGATTTGCTTGATTTTCTATCTTCATCTTTACATTTTCAATTAATGGTTGTAAAAGAAGTATTACACCAATATTTGCTATAATTGCTGATAAAATGATTATATAAGTGCCATAAGAATCACCTAAGATAATATTGTTTTTACTACCCATAGGAATTAAGTTAGTTGGTGGCAGAATAATAGCAATTAATATTGATAAAAATGAAGCTATACAGACCATGTCGATAAAAATCCATATCTTGTTTGATAGGTACTGTTTTATGTTGACTAATCTATTTTTTAAGAACATGTGTATAAAAAACCAAAACAATAATTTTATTATAGCAGAGACTATCTTAACAATTGAAAGTATTAAAAGATATTCACTTGAACAGATAAGTTCCCTATATAGAGGGTTGTTTATAAAAAGAAAATTGATACCAACTATAATAGGGTAGAGTATCATGATAATTGATACTATGGGAATCAATCTACTTTTACTACAGATTATAAGCATTATCATATACCCAAGTAATGTAAATAAAATATTTACAGGGTCGGAAGCCCATATTATCATCTGGCTGATAATAGAGTAACCAAAAATCAATATGACTTTAAAAATCCAATGGTTTCTAAAGTCTATAAAATAAGAAGTCAACTTATAAAGAAAAAAAGCTATGTAAATATTAATTAAAACGATGATAAAAGTTGTGCCATTATTAAGTAAAGAATAAGAGTTCATCTAAGATACCTTTCTAAAAAATCGTATTCTAATATGTATTTTAAAACTAAAATCTTAATATATTATCTTGAATTTAAATTTTTAATATATCTTTAAAAATAAAGATTCTAACTCATTCTTGAGTTTAAGTCTTTAATATCTTTTTTAAAATTAAGTTTCCAATATATACCTTGTAAATTTTCCTACAACTTCTTGATACTTTTGACGGCTTATAGGAATTTTTTCATTATGAACTTTAGCATAAGTTTGATTTACACTATCTACATGGTTTAGATTAACAATATACCTTTGATGTGTGCGTACAAAGTTAGATGGAAGAACAGTTTCCATATCGTTTAACTTCCCATAATATTCTAAAGCTCTATCAGAGGTCACTACAGTCAATTTTCTTAGCTCACTTTTAAAGTAGATAATGTCTTTCATATTGATTTTACAAAGGTTAGTTCCAATTTGAACTGTAATAAAGTTTTCTTTCCATTGTTCTAATTTTTTTAGTGCCTCTTTTAGTACCTCAGATATTTTTTCACTTTTGTAAGGCTTTAAGATATAGTTCAAAGCACCTACATCATACCCATGAAACACATAATCAGAAAAACCTGTGACAAAGATAATTATAGTATCTTCTGAGTATCTTCGTATAGTCTTTGCTATATCAACACCATTGCTTTCTCCAAGTTCAATATCTAAAAAAATAATATCCATATAATAGCTTTCTTGCTCTAGGTTGTATATTAGGCTTTCACCATTTGAATACTCTTTTATTTGGCATGGGTAACCCCACAAATCCATTTCCCTTGTAATGATTTTATTTAACATATTTCTTTGTTGTTTTTCATCATCACAAATACAAATCGAAATCAATGTGTAATCTCCTTTCAAGTTTTATGTTTATATAATTAAGTATATAATATATCTTGCTACCTAGATATATGTAATGAGATAACAAATATATCCAAGTAGCAAAATAAAGTTTTCTATATCAGGATAGATGATACCTAAAACTATTTTATTAAACTTATTTTGAGATTCCAATGGTTTTTCTTACTTTGAAATCCCAATAATATTTTTGAATTTCTTATAAGTTAACAGATATACAAAGTACATATAGATACCACAAATCCCTATAAGACCTAAGTTTATCAAAAGAGCATGCACCTCGCTGTTGACAATTCTACTATCATTGTTAATCATAATCATAAAATTAAATAGATAGATTACAAAACTTCCTACAATAAGAGGGTATGAAAATACTTTCTTTAATTGATTTTTAATACAGAATTTTATATAGTCGTTATTAGCTCCTAATCGACTTAAGTCCATAAAAACTTGCTTATGATTCATAGCTATAGTGACACCTCTTGTATATGCAATGATTCCAACTGCTGCGAAACAGATGATTGCCACATATATAAATAACATCAAAAAGACTGCCATATTTTTTATCATATCTTGGCTTTGTAAAATTTTAAAGTTGGGATAGTATTTCCAATTAAGGTACAGTTGATTATTGTCTGGTTCTAGTTTTAGAGGCCCTTCTCCACTTGTATATCTCTCATCCATAAAATACTTTTCTCCAGTTGATTCATAACGTTTTTTTACATACTCATCATAACCAGTAAACATACCCAGTTCTTTAGATGTTCTTTTTATAATCTCTGCCTTTAAATCATTAGCAAAAGCATAAGTATCTTTAGAATTATCTACATTAAATAGTACAGAATTATTGTAATTTTTTATAGATAAATCTTTAGTAAATGCTTTATAATCATTTTCATTAAGAACATAAACATTCATACTTTTGTTTTGAAAAAAAGAGCCATTAAAGATTAGATTTCCAGCATGTCTAAAAGGCATTTCTTTTTCTGTTACTGGACTTGATATAAATTTGGTATAATCGTAGTCTTGATTTTCATTCTCTTTATTTACAACAGCAAGATATTCACCATTTTTTATATTTATTGGTTTTCCAATTAATTTAGAAAAATCTTTAGAATTAAAGAACATGTCGTAGGAACTTTTTTTCAGGTATACATTGTCAATAGTTCCATTTTTATGACGTGTTGACTCCACACCATCAACAATCAATTCAATAGAAGGAAGTTCCATATAGTTGTGAATATCTATATTGTATTTATCTGCTAATTGTTCAATATCTTTTTTTGATACCTGTTTATCTCTTTGATTGTAGGTAAAAGTGTAATCGATAGGGTTGTTTTTAATATTATCATAAATTCCTGTGACTATATTAGGAATATAGAATATAGCAAATAATGCTCCTGCAATTAAAAATGAAATAACACACATATTTTTTACTGTCTGTCTTCCCATAAATCTCATCATACTAGTTGATATGATATTTTTGTAGTATTTCTCAGGGTGTTTTCCTCTTTTTGCATGTACTACTATATATGTCATAACCATGTAGATTCCAATAGCAGAGAATAGGTAGGTAATACTCCATATAGATGGTAATACATAATTTAATTTATCTATAACTATTGAAGGTACAATATAACCCAAAATAATACCTAGTATAACAAAAATCATACCTAATATACCATACCATTCCTTTACATCCTGTATTGGTTCAGATATTCTCTGGTCATTTAGTATATCAATTATATTTGTACGATTGATAAATTTTGATGAAAGCATAAATATACAAAATGTCACAAATATACAGAATATAAATCCATATATGAATCCTTGAGTCCCAAAATGATATGTCATTTCTCTAGTGTCAATAATCACTAATTGGAATATCTTCCAGATTCCAAAAGAGACAGGTACACTCAATAAAAGACCTAAAAAACAGCATATTATAGAAATCAACAATATTTCTGAGAATAGAAGCCTTTTTAATTTTTTCTTATCTGCTCCTAGAGCCATGAAAATACCAATTTCTTTACTTTTAAATTTTAAAAATAGGGAAGAAGCATATGTAGTAAAGACAGCACATCCTAATATAGCAACTGAGAATATCATTGTAGCTTGTTTTCTACTATCTCCACCAGTTGGGAGGATATTTTGTACTGTTGGGCTAAAATAAATTAGAGCATATGAAGTAACTAGTACTACAGAAAGTATTATACAAAAGAATAGGGTAGTATAGTTCTTCCAATTGTAGGCTCGAAGTTTTCCATATAACTTATTAATTGTCATCTTGAGCGCCTCCCATTTCTTTTAAAAGTTCTAGTAATTCATCTAGAAATTCACGTCTTGAATTTGATTTTACAACCTCCTTATAAACTGTTCCATCTTTAAGGACAATAACACGGTCACAGAAGCTTGCTGCAAAGCTATCGTGTGTAACCATAAGTATAGTAGCATCTAACTCCTGTTTTGCTTTTAGAAACGAATCAATAACTGTACGACAAGACTTACTATCGAGGTTACCAGTTGGCTCATCTGCTAATATTAAGTCAGGGTTGTTCATAAGTGCTCTTGCTACTGCTGTACGTTGCTTTTCTCCACCAGATATTTCAGCAGGGTATTTTTTTCTAATATGTTCAATACTGAATAGTTCGCATAGACTAATGGCACGGTTTTCCATTTGTAAGACTTGACCACCTTTGATAATTTGTGGAACACATATATTTTCAAAGACGCTAAGACCATCAAATAGCATGAAGTCCTGGAATACAAATCCTAATTGCTGGTTTCTAACTTCAGAAAGTTCTTTTTCTTGTAAATTTCTTATATTATTGTTTCCAAGAGTTATTTCGCCATCGTCAATTGGAATAAAGCATGAGATACAATTTAGGAGAGTGGTTTTTCCACTTCCTGATGAACCCATAATTGCTACAAATTCACCTTTGTTGATTTCAAAAGAAATATTTTTTAATACTGGATATGTTTTATTACCTGTTTTGTATGATTTACATAAGTGATTTACTTTAAGCATATATACCATCCTCGCTTTCATTTATCTTGTAAGTCAATGATAGCATTTTAAAAGGGTAGAGAAATACCAGCCCTATTGTAAGAATTGGATGTTTTTTTGTAATACTTGAAAATGTATTATTGATTATGCAAAATTCTATGAAGTAGGAACTATGTGATTTCAGTCATGGTAGGTTCAAAGTGTTAGAGGTAGTATAGTTTATGGTTCTGTTGAGTAGTGATAGTGAGAAAGTTTATAAGTGTGTTTATAGGTATCGATTATCATGGTAGAGTAAGATAATATATTGAGAAAAAGGGTCATGGAGTAGTGAAGTAGTATTTAGAAAAGATTTTAAAAAATATAAATGTTATAGAATTGGAAAGGGATACTATAGTATTAAACCAAATAAATTGCTAAAAAATTTAAAGTTTGGTGTTAAAAGTATAAAAGAACTACTAATATAAAAATCATAATGAGTCTATAGAAAATATAAATAGAGATTTAAAAATATCCTAAAAAGCGATAGAAACACTTTTAAGATAGTCAAATAATCTCCATATCATCATAAATTATTATAATAAAGACATTAATTTCTTACCAAAAAAGATACTACAATCAACAATGAAAAAACAATTGAAAGTATCGAAAAAGTAAAGTGAGAATTTGAGTCATTATTACGGTTATTAAGTTTTATCCATAAACCACATATAATTGTGAACAATAATAAAATTGCTGATATTACTCCTATAAATGTAAAAAACATTAAAACTCCCTCCCTATTTAATGTAAATATCTTTTAGTCAATGAGAATATTTTCAACCATTACCAGGGCTATACAGCAAAAAAGCTAATATATCATTATTTTATAGTATCTACTAGAAGTAAATCTAACTGAAAATCTATTAGACTATTCCTTTGTTCAACATTCATAATATCAATACCACTATACTTAAAAAAAGCATCAGAACGAAGGCAAAGCAACTGAATAAATGAAGTTATTTGATAAGCAATAGTTCTGTATTTAGCCTCAGTTTTTTTATTGTTCTGATTTTCATAATGAGCTTTAACTAAAGGAAGTATCTCAAATGGATAAATAATTTCCTCTTGTACCAATATGTAGGGTACAGAAACTCTTATAAATTGACTATGTGCGTCTATAAATTCAAAAAATGCAATTATTATTTCTCGTAACTGCTGTTTAGGCACTAAATCTTTAATATCATGTGAGGCTTTATACTCATCCATATGACACTTTAAAAACTTTTTAATAGCAGTATTAACTAATGCTTCTTTAGATTTAAAACAATAGTTAATCATAGCTAAATTGACATTTGCCTTAGCTACAATTTCTCTAGCTGTAATGCTTGAAATATCTTTATGCGAAGATAATAACTGGATTGTGGCATTAATTAGCTGTTCTTTTGTAGAATCTGTTCTCATAATTTTCCCCTCAAAAATTTCCCTATAAAAAAATTAAACGTGTTTAATACACGTTTAGATACTATCATGAAAATTTTGGGATGTCAATGGGTGCTTAGACCTTTATAAGGGGGATTTGAACTTCTGTAAGATAATTCTCAGGATTTGATTCATTATGCTCACCTTTATGACCAAGCTGTCTATTTACACCTGACATCTTATAATCACTATTCTTATCCAACCAATAACAAAAGGATTCATATGCACCAGCTATATTTTCATATGGTCCATATACCATGGTGCATGCCATTATATCAACTTCTTCTGTCTCGCGATATGTAAATTTGGACTTATTCTTTCCAAACTTCTTTACGACCATTCCAACCTCAACATCTACGCCATTACCTGTAAGCTCTTCGTCATGATAAAACGCTATATTATTGTTGGATTGACGTGACACTTCTATATGTTCCTCATTAATAAAATCAGATAACTTTTTCCAGAGGATACCTTCATAGAAGTAGTCTGGTATTATTTCTCTAAGAGATATGATTTTATAACTTGGAATTTTCTTAAAGACAACATTATGATGAATCTCATCTTTATCACATTTTAAGGCTTCTATAAATTTATCAATTTTATTTATTCTCTGTTTCTCTTGTTGTATTTCCTTTTGTATTTCATTCTTTTTTCGATTTAATTCCTGAATTACAAATTCATCATCCCAGTTATGTAATATATTTGATATTTCTGCAACACTAAACTTTGAATCTCTTAATAAGACGATTTTTTGCAAAGTTGAAATCTGTTCAACTGAGTATAGGCGATAACCTGTATATTTATCTATTTCTGCTGGTTTTAAAATACCAAGTTCATCATAATAACGTAACATACGAATAGATATCTGTGTCAATTTTGAAACTTCTCCAATTTTAAACATGAAAATGCGACCTCCTTTTCACTTATAATCAGTATATATTTTGTTTTTATATACTTCAAGCATTTAGGAAAATACGTTAAGGTTGCAAATCTAGCTCAAATTCAAAATCATTTGACTTTATCTGTTCAATTTCAGAATCTACTTTTTGTTTAAATTTATTAGAATAAAGTATGTATACAACAAATACTAGTCCAAATACTATTTGTACATATTGAGAGATTACACATAATTTAATAGAGTATTGAGATAACAATTGGATATTAAAAAAATTGTACATCATATGGACAAATCCAGCTGCTAAAATGCTTCTATTGGTATTTATATACACAAAATTAATTATAAAGGTTAAAAGTACAATGTTTGGTATAAATAAAACTGCATTAAATAAAGAATCTTGTGCTAGATTATAGGGTATTTGACCAAAAGTAAAATAAGACCCTATATACCAAATTCCACAAATAATTCCTAAAATAATTGAAGAAGTTGTAAATCCAAATCTTACTAAGAGTTTGTCAATACAGTATCCTCTCCATCCTGCTTCTTGACTAAGTATACTTAATATAAAACTTGATAATAGCATGAATGCAATTTTAGAAGGTTCATATATTGCCATATGCATCAAATTTATATTAGAAGTTTTCTCATTAAAATGATTACCTATTATTAAAGAAACTATAAAGATTGAGGCAAAGAATAGTATTGTAAATAATGGCCATTTTATGCCCATTTCTTTAAAGCTAAAAACTCTATAAGAAAAATCTTTTTTTGCATTATCTGGATATATGGTAGAGATAAAAAATAGACCTACAATAGCTGGTGATGTATATCCAAGATAAAAAATAAGTTCTCCAAGTATAGTACCAGTAATCCCGAGCAGTACAGGTGTAAGACTGAATATCCAATTTAATAATAAAGTAAATGTAAAAAAATAGCTTAAGTGTTTATTTGTATTAAAAGGGGTATTATATATTTGCATCTTTTCACTATCCTTTCATTTTATAAGAGCGTTTTAATTTGTATTAGTTGATTTTTTTGTAATAAGGTATAATCTAGTAGCAACTCTCAGTTATGATAATATATTATTTCTTATATTTTTGCTAATTGTTTCTACACTAAATATGATTAGTTAGCATTTAACACTGACCAAGTATGTTGTACTGTTTTGATTATAATATAGGTCAATAAATATAAAATTAGTTATATTAATAAAATACTTTAAGATTTATTAAATGTTTAGCTTTTCTCTAATATTTTTTATGTAACGGCGATTAATAATAACCTTTTCATTATTTGTTAAAGTGGCTTGCATACGATTATGTGATATTATTTTTATGCTTTCTATATAGTCCCTATTTAAAATCATGGATTTAGATATTCGTGAGAAGGACGTATTAACTAATAATTTTGATAATTTATATATCTTTAAATCAATTTCAAACACATCATCCTCATAATAAGCAAATGTCTTGTTTCCTACTGTCTCAAAATATAAAATATCACAGACATTAAGTTTATAAATCTCTCCTGATTTTTTCCCTTTTATATCAAGTAGTGGTGTACTTAATAATGAAATTATTTTCTCGATGTTATTATCTAAGGTAGAGCATTTTATAGTTATCTCAATATCATCGCAATTAGTAGCTTGTTCGACATGTATTTTCATTAATCATCACCTCATTTTATTACTGTCATTAGAATAGCATTATATCTTATTGAGTCCAACTAGATGCGTTCTGAATTTCAAATTAAGTATAGTGAAATTCAAAAATAAAATAATGAAATTCAAATTTGAGGTTGCAAAATTCAAAAAAATACTATAGATATTTGGATTATTTTTCCAAATATCATAGTATTTTTCATAGAATATATCTAATTATTTTACAAATGGACCTATTTTATGATTTTATATATTGTCAAAATTATTTCTTAAATACCAAAATATTTTTGGATAGTGTATCAATACTGTTTGATAAAGTATTTAATTTACCTTCAATTCTAACCAATAAATACATGGATAGGGCTATAGGGAAACCAACATTTGTTATTAACAGCTGTAAACTATCGTCCATGAAATTAACCTCCTATTCTATAACTAAGTCATAAGGAGTGGTATTTGTTTCTACAACCTTAGCTTCAACAGCAGAAGCAAGGTCGAATCCTCCAACTGAAAAAATATTTTTAGATATTATTAAATCCATAACAGATTTTATATCTTCTTCAGTTAAGTTATCTTTTGGATTTTCTATAGAAAAAGAAACTTGCTTATCCTTTATATTTTTAAAACTCATGACTAATTTTTTCTTAATCTCCATACAGTTACCTCCGTTATAATAATTTATATTTTTAATTGTTACTATTAGTGGTTGATTTTAATTGTTGTTGGTATATTTAAAAGATATTATTTAGATAATGATGTACTGTCTAATTTTAAAATATCTACAATAGGGTTTTCTTGAAGCCCTGCTATCGCTTCTGCAACAGTATAAACATCATCATCTAATGCTTCTGCCTTTACGTTTGCAAATGATTTACTTTTAATAACCGCCTTACCCTTATCATCAAAACCAGCATCCAATTTTAATTTTATACTAGATAAATTTTTTGTTGAAACAACTGCCATAAAATTACCTCCTAAAAATTTAATTTCAAAGATTTGTCGACTTTCTTTGGTAACTATAATACTATCATCTAAGATAATATCGGAGTTAAACAGTAATTTCTTAAGATTATTTGTGTAAATTTTTATTGGAAAAATTTTGATGTAGGTATATTTATTTAATTTATATGTTATATTTGAAGACTTATTTTCAATATTTTTGATGTGGTATTTGTGTGTTTCTCTAGGACTTTGAGCTATTGCTGTTTGAAATTGCGTGTGTCTAAAATTAAATACTCAAAGATTGGGGAGTGTTTAAAAAATTATTAAATTTAATCTGTAAATAAAAAAGTTAAAAGTCCAATATTAACATTTTACTTTTAAACCATTAAAATCTTTATTAAGGCCAACAAAGTTATTATGTTATGAAAAATTTTATTAAGTTTATTAAAAGGAGTAAATTTTTTGTTCAGATAAGTAAAGTTATTAGATTAAGAAGATTTATACTGGAGCTAATGAAAGTGTCAAATTAATAAGCATTTTTTTTAGTAAATAGTGTTAATTGAGTCAATAGGGTTGATTGAAAATCAATAAAGTTAATTGATTTAATAATATACTGAATAAAAACTTTGTTAAGGCTATAAAAAATATTTTAAGGGGGAATGTAGTTTATGAAAATAAAATTAGAGGATATACCAGTTCAGTTTCATGCAATGATAGAAATAGTGGGGATTGATAAGTTCATAGAGATTGCTAAGTTGTATGGAGGGACAAATACCTATATACCAACATGTAAGGGGCTTTTTAGATATGCAAGAGATAGGGAGATAGTAAAACAGTTTAATGGAGTAAATTACAACGAGTTGGCTATTAAGTATAATATGTGTGTAAGTAATCTTAAGCGAATATTAAATGAAAATGGAATATAAAATATAATACAAAATGTCTCATAAAGTCTAAAGATAAAAGACAGAAAAGACATTTTGCAAAATTTTTTTAGACAAAAAAACTAAAATTACTGCTTTTTAATTTAAATACATTGTATATTCTATAAAAGAATTTGTTAGATACTGGAGATATATTGAGAATGTAAAGAAAATAGTCGGAAATATTTGTTGGCTAAAAAATAGATAAAATGATACAATTGCTTGTACAAAGGGGAAAAAACAGTAAATAAGCTATATAAATAAAAAAATATAAATTAATATGACATAATATATTTGTATTTTTAAGGATATAAATAGATATTTTAAGGAATAAGTTATGTAATTAAAAAAAATATATATTTATATTTAAACTATTGTGTTATTTATATAAAAATAATAATTAACTTGTTACAAGCACTTATTAATAGAAATGGGGGAAATAGAGATGAGTAATGGATTTTACAAATTGAATTCAGCAGTATTGGGTTTTGATATAAAGAATGATATTAACAAAATAAGATTTAATCACTATATAATGAGAAAAGAAAATATACAAAGGTTTCAAGGTACTTTACCAATGGGTCAATTTTATATGACAGTGAGAAGAACTGCTACAGACTTACATCTGTCTATTTCTACTATAAGTAGGCTTGTAAGAGAGTTTTTGGATTTAGGAATAATAAGGTTGGTATCTAAAGGTGTAAAAGGTAAAAACCATTCTATATATAGTTATGTAAGTGTAGAATTTAATGGAAACTTATCTGAAAACACTCACATGGAAGGTGATGTTAATGGGGATTTAGTTGATATTGATATAGAATTTGATTGTGATGATAAAGAGGAATCCTTTAATAGTGGCGTGAATGTAGAGCTTGAGTATAAAGATAATAAGGATTTGTCTAACGATACAGAGTATAGTCGTGATAATTTTCATAGCAAAGACACTATAATTAATAAATCCATTTCTAATATTAACACTATCAAAAACTATATCAATGAATCCTTTAATATAAAAAAATCAAAAGAGGACAACTCTAATCTACTATCAAAACCAATAAATCTAGACCTTAACGATACGTACAATGACATATATAAAAGAGTTAATAATAGTATAGAAAATAATCAAGTTAAAAATGTCATAAAATCCAGCAATAGCAAAATATCCAGTGATATAGGTATCACAAGTAAAAATAATTCCTTTAATCGCATTCATAATATACAAAAAGAAACTAAATCTGTAACAAGTAAAAAAGAATCTTTAAATAAATTTAATAAAAAAAATATACAACAAAACATTATAAACATGCTAAACAAAAAATCAGGAAAGAATTTTAAAATCAATTCTCCAATAAGTATAAAACTTATCAATGAAAGGCTAAAGGAAGGTTATGTCTTAGAAGATTTCTACAGAGTTATTGAGGTAAAAGTAGCTAAGTGGAAGAATACCATAATGGAAATGTATATAAGACCAGAGACTTTATTTAGCTATAAATTTGAATCATATGTGAATGAAAACATATCTATAAAAAGTCAAAACAATGTTTATCAGTGTAAAGAGGGTAATAGTCATCACAACTGTAATTATGGACATTCTAACTATACAACATATGACAATAGTAGTCGTGAGAGAAAAAAACATGAGAATGTAAGGTACTGGAATCCTATATGTGAAATTTAATTAGTATAATAATGTATTCGTAGCTAATTGTCGTATTATAACTAATAATCATATTGTAACTGACAATGTATTCATAATAAACAGTGTATCACATCATAATTAGTAATGTATCTATAACTAGCAATGTATTTTTATTCTAATAATGTATTCATAGCCAATAGTATTGTAACTAACAATATATTCATAACAAACAACATATCATAATGAATAATGTATTTATAACCGATAATGTACTTAAAAATTAAAATATAAAAAACTTATGAAGAAAGTGAGATTAATTTATATGGGGAAATCAGATGTTGAAATAGAAAAATCTATTTTAGGCACAATTCTTTTAGACAATAAATTAAACTATAAGTTAGATGAATTAAGTGAGGACATGTTTATGGAAAATATATGTCTTGAGATATTTAAAATTATGAAAGAGCTTAAAAAAGAAAACATAGTGATTGATGTAGCTACTGTAAAGTCTAGGATAGATAGAAAATCTCTAGCGATAAAAACGAGTAGCTTAACTAGTCTAATCACTTGGGGACAGAATTTTGGGATTGATAGCCATATTAAGATTTTAAAAGAAAACTTGGCTAGAAGAAGTATAAATCAAAACTGTCAAAGACTTTTACAAAGTCTAAACCTTGGAGAAAATATCGACACCTGCATATACAAGTTTGAAAATAATATAAAAGAAATTTTAGACAGAGATACCCATGAAAATGATGATGTAAATAGTATTGCAGAAAAGGTACTAGATTTCTTGGAAAATGATAAAGAAGTTGGTTTTAAATTTGGCATAAAGTTACTTGATGCAACTATAGGTGGTCTTTTTAAAGGGGAACTGACTACAATAGCAGCTAAGTCTGGGGTTGGAAAGACTGCTTTGGCACTTCAAATAATGTTAAACTCAGTTAAGCAAGGAAAAAAGACTTTATTTATAAGTAGAGAGATGACTAGTGAGCAAGTGTTTATGAGAAATATATGTAGGATGACAGGTGTAAGTACAAGAAATATGAAGTCTAAAGAGATAAGTGAAAATGATTGGAAGCTTATTGTAAGTGCAATAGGCGATTTGAGTGAGAATAACTTAATTTACATAAATGACAAGATAGATACAATCAGTTCAATTAGAAAGAGGATAAGGCAGGTAAAGCCAGATTTATTAATAGTGGATTATGTGCAACTACTTACATCTCAGAAAAGTATGGATAAAAGGGAAAGAGAAGTAGCTACATTTTCTAGAGAGCTTAAAAATATGACTTTGGATTTTGATATACCAATAATTCAATTAAGTCAGTTAAATGATGAAATGAAAGATTCAAGACCTTATGGAGATAGACCCATGAGGGATAGTAAGGCTATTTACCACGATAGCAACAATGTGGTTTATATACATCAATTAAAAGGGAGTGATTATGAAGAAGCAGTTAAAGATATAGGAGAAAGTGAGGAAGCAGTTAGGGAATCAGAGTACAGGGGAATTAAGATGGTTGATTTAATCGTTGCAAAGTGTAGAGATGGACAGACCAAGCATAAGCACTTTTGCTATTTTGGGGATAAGTTGCATTTTCAGGAGCTAAAGTATTAGGTGAGTAGGATAGCTATAATAAGCTTATTGAAAGGTAAGAAACAGGAAATATAATATAAAATATGAGGTGAAAATATGCTAGAATTAGAGAAAATTATAGAATTACTTGAAGAACACAAGATAGAAGTGAGTATTCCAAAGGAGTTACATAAGTATAGTTTGCTGGAATATCTTAAGTTGTGTCAAAAAAGCGGGGGAACCTATTTTTATATTAAGACAATGGAAGGTGCTTTAAAAGATGCTAGAAATGAGCTTATGATTAAATTGTTTAATGGAAAAAATTATATGGAGTTAGCAAGAATGTTCGATATGAGTGTTATTAATGTCAGGTATATTGTAAGAAAAAAATAGAGTTGATTTGGAGAAGGCAATTTTGAGGTGTTCATAAAATATAGGTTAATGTAGTTGGGGTTAAATTGTGATTAATAGATTAAGAATGTGTATAAGTTTAAGGATATAGAGGAATCTAAGTGTGATTAATAACATGATTTTGTGAATAAAGTTGGAGTTATATTTGGGTTAAATGTGTGGCTAACAAGGTAAAACTGTGTATAAGATTATGAGTATGTAAAGGAATGAATTATAATTAGTAAGGTAAAATGGGATGTATAGTTAAGAATATGCAAGATTTTAAGGTATTAAACTATACTAATAAGGTAAATGCGCGTGTGTAGTTAAAGTTTGTATAAGAGTATGATGTGTGATTAATAAAGAAATATGTGTATAAAATTACGAGCATAGACAGGTCTAAGCTGTGAATAATAGAGTAGGAATGTGTATAAAGTTATAAGTAATAGATAGGTGAGATTGTGAGTAATAGAGTAAAAATGTGTGTAAGATTAGAAACTAATAGATAGGTTCGTTATTAATTAAATTTCTTCCATAGATAGAGTACAATTTTAATATTGATATTTTATGTGATTAAGTCACAGATAAAAAGCAAATATATTGATATAATTCTTATAGATTAATAATATAGGGAGGTTATTATGTCTAACAAAAAAAAGAAGTATGCAAATATTTTAGAAAATGAGTGCGTAGCTTGTGGAAGCTGTATAAAAGTATGCCCAAGAGGGGCAATCTCAGTTCCACATGGTATTAGTGCAAAAATTGATTAAAAAATAGCTACGCACACTTGTGACTTTAGCCATGAGTTAGTAGCTAAAATAGTCAGCATATAGGGAAACTTATATGTAGAGATAGGATAGAACCTATCCAATACTACTTGAATTGCTGGAAACCCCTAAAGCTAACCAAACTAAAACATAAGGATGAAATAAACCTA
>NZ_JBJOCA010000034.1:0-41908 GCF_045898275.1 Clostridioides sp. GD02404 | reverse complement strand
CTTATGTAAGAACCGTAGGAACTACGGGGATAGCCTGTGGAGAATTGGTAAGACATATTTCAGTATGCAAAATTCTATTAAGCAGGAACCCTGTGACTTTAGTCATGGGAGGTTCAGAAAAAAGTACTTTTAGGAATAGGGATTGGTATATTAATATCAACTTTATGTATAATGCTTTTTAGCAACAATGATATGAGTAAAGCGGAGATAGAAAAAAAGGCAAGAGAGCTAGGTATGAAATATGCAAGTGAGATGAAGGTTTTAGAATAGATAATATTGTTGGATAATTTACAAAAAAGGAGGTCATAACGTGATAAGAGGATTATATACGGCAGTTTCTGCAATGATAACTAATCAACAAAAGCAAAATGTTGTTGTCAATAACTTAGCAAATATGGATACTAATGGATATAAGAATAAACTACTTCTAACTAAAAGTTTTGATGAATTACAGTTAGATAGTTACAATAATTATGTAAATGGAACTAAACAAAAGCAAGAAATAGGTAAGTTAAGCCCAGGTGTATCTATGGATGAAACTATCACAAATTTTAACCAAGGTCCTATAAAAACAACTGATAATAAAATGGATGTAGCCATCCAAGGCAAGGGATTTTTTCCAGTTAGTGATGCAGCTGGAAATCAATTTTATACCAGAAATGGTAATTTTAGAACAGATAATCAGGGTGACCTCATAACTAGTGAAGGATATTATGTACTTGGAACAAATACTGCAACTGGTGCTGTAGGACATATAAATGTTGGTAATAAAAAATTTGAAGTAGCAAAAGATAATACAATATCACTGGACGGAAATGCTATGTACAAATTTAATATGGTAGACTTTAATGACTATAATAAATTAAAAAAAGAAGGAGATAACTTGTATTCTGGAGGAGGAGCTATAAAGGCAAATAATGCACTTACAATACAGAGTGCAGTAGAGTCTTCTAATGTAGATATTGTGTCTGAAATTAATAACATGATGACAATATCAAGAGAATATGAGGCAAATCAAAAAATAATTCAAGCTATGGACTCTAAATTGGCAAAGATAGCAAGTGAGATTGGCTCAGTAAGATAGATAATAGGAGGTGAATTTTTATGTACACAATGTTTTATACTAGTAAAACTGCTTTATCAGCAAATCAAAGCAAATTAGATGTAATATCCAATAATATAGCAAATAATGATTCTAATGGATATAAAAAAATAAATATGGAATATTCTGACTTAGTAGATGAAGTACTAAACAGACCATCATATCCTACAAATGGTAAAGATATATCGACTGGAACTGGAGCTAAGGTATCAGCCCCTATGAGAAACTATGAACAAGGTGCATTGGCACCTACAGGTAGTAAGAGTGATTTAGCAATAGATGGAGAAGGATTTTTTAGAGTAATAAGAAAAGATGGAACATATGCATACACAAGAGATGGTGGATTTAATGTGGATGCTTTAGGTAAGATTGTAGATGCTAATGGAAATGTATTAGATGTTCAATTTGATGCAGGATATAACTATAATAATACGAATATAAATAACACAAACTTAACAGTTGCAAGAAATGGAGATTTAGCTGTAGATAATAAAAAAATAGGTAAAATCAATTTATATCAACCTATAGGGACTCAAAATTTTATCTCTGAAGGTGATAGTTTATTTGTTTCAACTGATGCAGCACAGATTAAACAAGTTGATAAAGTTGATATAGTTCAGGGATATAGAGAAAGGTCAAATGTTTCTTTACAAGATGAATTTGTTGACTTAATAGCCACTCAAAGAGCATTTCAGATGAATTCAAAAGGAATAAAGACAGCAGATGAAATGTGGCAAATAGCTAATAATTTAAGAGCTAAATAATTATGTAAGGTGAGGAATATTCATGTATGATATGAAAGATTATGATTTCGGCAAACCTCAGAGTTATTCAAGAGAAAATTTAACTTGTTTAAATTTTTTATTAGCTGAATTCTGTAAAAAATATAAAAATTATATAATTTATGAACTTAAGTGTAATTCTAGTATGGTAGTTGAGAGTATAGACCAAGTAAATTATCAAACTTTTTTAGATAAGGTAACATCTTCATGTATAGTAGTACAAAATTCGATGGAACCTATTATGAAAAACTTTTCTTTTAGAATAGATAGAAGTGTAGCTGATATGTGGATTGACGTGACAGCTGGAGGTAATGGGATTGTAAAAGACAATGACAGAGAACTTACAGAACTTGATAAGAAAGTACTCTTACATCTTATGGAAGATTTAGTAAGAAACATGCATCTATTTGAAGGCTTTGAAAACATACGAGTATTAGATACACATACACATATTAATTTACCTCAATTATGTTCTCCAACTGCACCTGTATGTGTAGTAGATTTAAAGGTGATAAATGATAATAAGTATATTGGTAGTGTTTCTCTTTGTTTCCCATATAATGCATTAGAGGCTATGCTGGAGAGTATTTCTGTTGTAGACTTTTTAGATATGGATGCAGGAGATAATTCAGACGAATTCACTAATAAAATATACAATAGTGTATCTAATATAGAGTTAGCAGTTATTGCAGAGATAGGAAAAGTATCGATTAATATTGAAGACTTACTCAAACTAGAGGTTGGAGATGTAATAGTAACAAATAAAAAAATAAATGATTATATAGATGTATTTGTAGAAAATTCAAAATCATACACAGCAACACCAGGTTTTATATCAAGTAAAAAAGGTGTGAAAATAAACGATGCTGTCAGAAAAGAGGTGTAGTTATGGATAATAGTAATCTTATTTCAGATGAAGAAGCAAAGATGTTATTAAATGATAAAGTTGAAAGTGAAATTGATGGAGATAATGAATTAGCTCTAGATGTCTCTGAAGCTAACAAAAATAATATACAAAGAATACTTGACCTTAAGCTAGAGTTATCTGTAGTTATAGGAAGAACAAAGATGAGTCTAAGAGACATTTTGAATCTAAATAAAGGTTCTCTTATTGAACTGGATACTTTGGCAGACCAAGATGTAGAAATATTAATAGACAATAAAGTATTAGCTTATGGAAAAGTAGTAGTAGTGGATTTGAACTTTGGTGTAAAAGTAACGAGTATAGTAAGTGAAGAGGATATGGTAAAATCTCTTGTTTAAAAACAACATTAATTAATACTTAAGGCATGAGGTGGTATTTATTTTAAACTTAAATGATATAAAAAAAGATATATTAAAACTCAATAAAAAGGACTCATGTGCTCTCTATAATAAATCTATTGATAATATAAACAATAATTACATATCAAGTGGATTAAAATTTTTAAAAGAAGCAAGAGATTTAAGGCCAGATGATGTGGATGTATTAAATCTCATAGGTCTTGTAAATTTACTAAAATGTAATTTTGATGAGTCTGTAGAAAGTTTCTATAAGAGTTTAATTTGTGAAAAAACTGCTCTGTGTGAAAAGTATATAAATATGCTTACATCTGAGGAGTTTTTAATTTTCTTTGAAAGATATAATCAGTTTATAAGAATGATAAACAAAGGTATGTATAAAGAAGCCATACAAGGATTCAAACTCATAACTGAGCAATATAGTGACTTAATAGAACCGTATGAGTTGCTTGCTTTACTTTATGAAAAGGAAGAAGAATATATAAAATTTGATGAATGTCTAGAAGTATTGAAGACTATTGATAAAGAAAATTATTTATTAAATCAAGAAAATGATACATTAGATATATACCATAATATTAACAGACAGGTTAAAATCAATGCGAATTTAGATGATTATAAGAATGAGCCTGTATATAAAAATATTAATAGTTCTAGGATTGATGGAACTAAAAATATGAATGAAGAAGGAAGCAAGGATAAAAAACAGAAAACTTCAGATTCTAATAAGAAAAAAAGTATTAGAAAAAACAAGTACATATACATAGCAATAATATTAGGGGTATTATTAATAGGACAAAATATATATAGTTCTTATAAGATGAATAATTTAACTAATAAAATATCTAAAAATAGTGGAACTAAAGATAGAGGGTCAATAGATTCTAGCTTGAATAAGAAAGAAAATAACAGAGAAGAAAATGAGGTTGCTGATAAGACTTCAAATACCAACAAGAGTACTAAAAATATTAATAAAAATGATGTAAAATCCCAAGAAAATATTGTGGAAAATGAAAGTAATAGTGATTCTAATTTATTTACAGAGGATGAACTGATGTCAAAGGCAAATACATTAAAGTCAGAAAAACAAACCAAATCTTCTATACAATTATATAAAAAGGTTGCAGATATAGGGGAGAATAAGGGAAATACATCAGAAGCAACTTATCAAGTTGCTATTCTTAGTGAAAAATTAAAAGACTATGATACTGCTGAAGAATATTATAAAATGTATGTAGAAAATTATTCAGAAAAAGATTCCTACTTTGATGAATCATATTATAACCTAGGTATGATGTATTATAATAAAGGAGATTTAAAAAATTCTAAATTAACATTAAAAAAATTAGTTAATAAGGTACCCAATAGCATGTATAATAATTCAAAAGTGAAAGAAATTTTGAAAGAAGAATAATTAAATTAGATAAGAAAAAGAAATTATTTTATTTTAAAATAATTTCCTTATAATATATTGACATACTATTTTAAAAAATTTAAAATATTAACTATAAAATGAGGAGGGATAAAAATGGAGTTTGAAAAAGGGAGTATTTCAATTCATACAGAAAATATTTTTCCTATAATTAAAAAATGGTTATATTCTGATAAAGACATATTTATAAGAGAACTTATAAGTAATGGATGTGATGCAGTAAGTAAACACAAAAGACTTGTATCATTAGGAGAAATATCAGAAGTTGAGCCATCAGATTATAAAATTACAGTATCTGTAAATAAAGGGGAAGGCACACTTAAATTTATTGACAATGGAATTGGTATGACTGAAGAAGAGATAAAAAAATACATAAATCAAGTTGCTTTTTCAGGTGCTGAGGATTTCTTTAACAAATATAAGGATAAGATGGAAGAATCAAATGACATAATAGGTCACTTTGGATTAGGATTTTATTCTGCATTCATGGTGTCTAAAAAAGTTCAAATAGACACACTTTCATATACAGAAGGAGCAACTCCAGTAAGATGGATATCTGAGGGTGGTACAGAATATGAGATATCTGAATCAGATGCTAGACATGAGAGAGGAACTACTATAACATTATTTATTGATGATGATAGTAAGGAATTCTTAGATGAATTTACTGTAAGGGGTATAATAGATAAGTATTGTTCTTTCTTACCAGTAGAAATATATTTAGAAGATGTTGAAAGATTAGAAAGAGAAGCTAAGGAAGCAGAAGAAAAAGTTAAAAAGCAAAAGGAAGAAGGAAAAGAAGAAGAAGTTATAGATGCAAAGGTAATTGAGCCTTTAAATGATACTAATCCTCTATGGCTAAAATCTCCAAAAGATTGTACTGATGATGAATACAAAGAGTTTTACAGAAAAGTATTCCATGTATTTGATGAGCCTTTATTCTGGATACATCTAAATGTAGATTATCCTTTTAACTTAAAGGGTATACTTTATTTCCCTAAACTAAAAAATGAGTTTGAATTGACAGAGGGAAAAGTGAAATTATACAACAATCAAGTATTTGTAGCTGATAATATAAAAGAAGTTATACCAGAATTTTTACTTCTATTAAAAGGTGTAATAGATTGCCCAGATTTACCATTAAATGTATCAAGAAGTTTCTTACAAAATGATAGAGATGTAAGTAAAATCTCTAAACATATAATTAAAAAAGTAGCTGACAAGTTAAAATCTCTTTCTAAAAATGAAAGAGAAGAATACAATAAGTTTTGGGATGATATACAAATATTTATTAAATATGGTTGCTTAAAAGATGAAAGTTTCTATGAAAAAGTAAAAGAATGTATATTATTTAAAACTATTAATGATGAATATATAACATTACAAGATTATCTAGATAAATGTAAAGACAAGCACGAAAATAAAGTATTCTATGTAAGTGATAAGGAACAACAATCACAATACATTAAACTATTTAAAGAATATGATTTAAATGCTGTTGTATTAAACTCATCAATAGATACTCACTTTATTTCATTTATGGAATATAAAGAAAATGGTGTTAAGTTTAATAGAATAGATGCAGACCTTTCTGATGTATTAAAAGACAAAAATGAAAATAAAGATAGTGAAGAAAATAAAGAAGAAATAGCTAAGATAGAAGGTCTATTTAAAGAAGCTGTTGGAGAAAGAGTTAAAAATTATTCTGTAGAAGGCTTGAAAAACGAGGATACTCCAGCTATGGTATTAGTGTCTGAACAATCTATCAGAATGGCAGAAATGCAGTCAAGATTTGCTGGAATGGATTTAGGAATGAACTTCGAGGAAGAGAAAACTCTTGTGATAAATGAAAATAGCCCAATTATTAAAAAATTAGTTTCTCTTAAAGATAATGAAGAAAAGAAAGATAAAGTTGCACTTATTTGTAATCAGATAGCAGATTTAGCTTTACTTTCTAATAAAGAATTAAAACCAGACGAATTAGACTCATTTGTTCAAAGAAGTAATAAACTTATGAACATGTTAATAGAATTGTAAGATTAAATATATTAAAGTAAATTTATAAAAAATATCTAATATTATGAGAAGAGTTATTTTAAGATAATTGAAATTATCTTTGTGTAACTCTTCTTTATTTTTTATCTTTGATTAAAGTTTCAAATATTTAAATAGATTACAATTAAAAATTGAATTTGGTTAAATAGAGATAACTTGATATAGTATAAAATAATACATATAATTAAGTAAAAGATTGTTTTGTAATTTATGTTTTAATACATAATTACGTTGTGTTGAAAAAAAATTATTACTAAAGTAGAAATAGGAGGTTTTGGCATGAATTTTAATTATAATTTACCAGTAAACATATTATTTGGGAGAGGTAGAATCAATGATGTAGGAAAAGAAGTATCTAAATATGGTAAAAAGGTATTAATTGTAACTGGCAAAAATAGTACAAAGAAAACTGGATTACTTGATAAAACAATAGACTTACTAAAAGATTCTAAAATAGAATATGAAGTTTTTGATAAAGTAGAACAAAATCCTCTTATAACTACTATATATTCAGGTGTAGAAATTATAAAAGCAACTGGATGTGACTGTGTCTTAGGTCTTGGTGGAGGAAGTATAATGGATGCTGCTAAGAGTATAGCTTTCTCTTATAAAAATCCAGGAGATTTAAATGAATATATATTTGGAATCAGACAAGGAGAAGAAGCTTTACCTATAATTTTAGTTCCAACTACATCAGGTACAGGTAGTGAGGGGAATTGTTTTGCAGTTCTTACAAATTCAGAAACCAAAGATAAAAAATCCATAAAAAAGAATAGTATGTATGCAAAGGCATCAATAATTGACCCAGAACTTATGGTTACAATGCCAAAACATATAATTGCATCAGTTGGATTTGATGCACTTGCTCATAATATGGAAGCATATCTTTCTAACGGAAGAAATTCCCTTGCAGATATACAAGCTATTTATGGAATTGAGCTTATATCAAAAAATTTAGTAAGAGTATATAATAATGTAGATGACCTAGAAGCATGGGAGAAAATAACACTTGCAAGCACTATTGGAGGAATGACAATTGGTACAGCAGGGACAGCCTTACCACATGGTATGGAACATCCTGTAAGTGGTCTTAGAGATGTAATGCATGGAAAAGGACTTGCAGCTTTGACTCCAAGCATTGTAGAAAGTTCATGGGATAGTGACATCGAAAGATTTGGAAATATATCAAAAATATTAGGAGGAACTTGTGCAGAAGATTGTTCAGATGCAATTAGAAATTTCCTTAAAAAAATAGATTTAAATATAAAACTAACTGATTTAGGTGTTGAAAAATCAGATATAGATTGGTTAACTGATAATTGCATGAAGATATCGGCCGCAAATATTAAGAGACATCCAAAAACTTTTAATAAAGAACAAATAAAAGAAATATACTACAAGTCTCTTTAACTTAACATTATACATTTAATTTTAGATAAATACATTTATTATCAGTAAGAAACTCATAAATAGTAGTGTACATATAGGAAATTAATCTTAAATTTTTATTTTACTTTCTAATAAATAAAGGTGCTTAAAAAAGGGAAGATTAACTAAGTAATATTTTATAAAAATCTTCATTTAAAAACTTTGAGTAGAGGTGAAATAAATGTTTAATCCCAAAAGAATAATATTTGAAAAAGGAACTTTAGATACTGATGTTGGAAAAAACATATATGATAAATTTAAAGATAAAAAAGATGTAGAGATAATTAATATATCATCAAATAGAGTCAAGGAACATATTCCAGGTGAAAATCTATACGAGCAATATAGGAGTGGAAAACAGACCATGGTAGTTGGGATTAGAAAAAGCATGAAGTTTCAAACATGTAAACCTTCTGCTAATTATCAACTACCACTTGTCAGTGGATGTATGGGAAGATGTGAATATTGTTATTTAAACACACAACTAGGTGATAAACCCTTTATAAGGGTATTTGTAAATATAGATGAGATACTTGAACAAACAAAGAAGTATATTGAAGATAGAAAGCCACAAGTTACTATATTTGAAGGTGCAGCTACATCAGACCCAGTTCCAGTAGAGCCGTATACCAATTCATTGAAAAAAACAATAGAGTTTTTTGGAAGAGAAGAAAAAGGAAGATTTAGATTTGTTACTAAATACAGTGATGTAGATAGTTTATTGGATGCTAAACATAATAATCATACAGAAATACGATTCAGTATAAATACTCCTAGGATTATAGAAGGACATGAACATTATACAGCATCTGCTAATAAAAGAATAGAATCAGCTGTGAAACTTGCTAAAGCTGGCTATCAGATTGGTTTTATAATAGCTCCTGTGTTTCTATATGAAGGTTGGAAAGAAGAATATAGAAGCCTTATCAGAAACATAAAAGAAGCACTACCAAAGGATTTTGATAGAAAAATTATATTTGAAGTTATATCTCATAGATATACTACTAAAGCTAAAAATAGAATATTAGAAATTTATCCAGACACATTGTTGCCAATGGAAAATGAAGATAGAAAGTTTAAATATGGTCAATTTGGATATGGAAAGTATGTATATGATAAAGAACAAATAGACGATATGAAAGAGTTTTTTCATAAGGAAATAAATGAAGTATTTGAAAATAGTTTAATAAAATATATAATATAGCAAATCTTTAAATTAGATTTGCTATATTTTATGTTCATATGTATTTTACATTTACTTAAAAAGTGATAAAACTCAGTACCATCATACAAAAAATTAAAAAAGGCACTGTATATCAAGAACATTTTTTTTAGTTTTGATAATATAAAGGTATAAGATTAATAACAATATTAGGAGGTACTTATAACTTGCATGCATGGGAATCTATTCAAATCACATTAGACTTAATAGAAGAAAGGTTATCAGAAGGAATCTCAATTAATGAACTGGCAAATGAAGCAAACCTATCACCATTTTACTATCAAAGACTGTTTAAAAGATTAGTCAATAAAACAGTGATGGAGTATATAAAACTTCGACGTCTTGCAAAAGCTTCTGAACATTTAGCAGAATATAAGAATCGTATACTTGATGTAGCTTTAAATTTTGGATTTGAAAGTCATGAGACATTTACACGTGCTTTTAAAAAAGCATATGGATTAACGCCAGAGGAATATAGAGCAAATCCAGTAAAACTTAATCAATTTGTTAAGCCAGAATTAATTTTAAATTATATTATGGTTGATGAAGGTGTACCGCTTATTGCAGATGATATAGTAATTGAAGTAACTCGCAGAAGATTGAGGAATCCAAGGTCTTTTATTGGAATAGAAGGAGAAATACCTATTTGCCAGTTGATGGGTGGTGAGACAACTGGTATTGCGATAGCAAAGGAATTATGGATGAAACTTGGAAGTCAAAAACACAATATACCAAATAAAATCCCAGGTGGAAATGAATTTGCTGCTCTTTATATGGGAAGTGCAAAAGAAGGGAATTGTATGTATATGGCAGGTATAGAAGTGGAGCCAGGTACATTGGTAGAAGGATATAGTACCTTTGAGTTACCTGCTAAAGAATATTTAGTATGTGGATTTGAAGCAGAAAATTTTAATGAGTTGGTCGATTCAGCTGTTTTTAAAGCAGATAAGTTTATGGAACGATGGATGAAGAATCATAATTTAATGGCCACTGATTTTGCGATTGAGATGTATTATCCTTCTACACCTGAAGTGGCATATATGGAGCACTGGACTGTTCCAGTACCTATTGAATAATAGAAGGGGGCATGAATATGGATTGGCAAGATATGTTTTTTCAAGATAACAAACCAACACCTGAACAAATCAAAGAGTTTATCAATAATCCATTATGGGACAATCTAAATAATGCTTTGATTTCAATTTATAATGTAGAGCCTAAGCTTGAATACAGTAAATGTTCAATGCAAAGAGGTTGGAATGTAAAATACAAAAAAAGAGGTAAATCATTGTGTACTTTATATCCACAAGAAGGTTCCTTTAAAGCTTTGGTTATTGTAAATGAGAGTAATAGAGTGGAAGTTGACTTATTTATTAATACTTGTTGTGATTATATCAAACAAATATACAGTGAGATAGATTTTTTTAATAGTAGTAAGTGGTTAATGATTCAAATAGATAATATATCTGTATTGAATGATACACTTGAACTGATTAAATTTAGAGCTTAATACATAAAACAGGATGACTTATATGAGCATCCTGTTTTTATATTAATTTTAGTAACTTATATAAATTAAATTAGTTTTTGTATCTTAATTTTTCATAATATTATATAACTTGAATTTACTAAGTATTATTTAAACTGATTTGATATAGAACTTAAATATATATTTTTTCCTTTATCAGTAAGGAACATAAAAATAATGCTCCATAAACAGTTTAGAGTACTTTCTATACTATCATGTTCATCAAGTTCTTTAGTACCAACGGGTTTATATATAAGTATTGTCAAAATACATTCAATAATGTTTTCTATTTGGTTAGGCATATTACATTCCTGAACTAAATTAGAGTTTTGTAGATTGATGAAGCTTTCTTTTAAAAACTGCTTAAGTTCTTTTATAAAATCAAGCTGAAATCTATATATTTTAGGGCTTATTTGAGATAACTGGTCATAATGTTTAAAATAGTATGCATTCTCATTTTGAATGTTTAGTGAATTTAAAAATAAATTATTTAAATCCTGTAAGGATTTAGGCATGTCTATTTTTTTATAGTTTTTATGTTTGTATTTAACTACCTCTTCAATCAAATCTTCCTTTTTTTTAAAATAATAAGTTAAGTTACCTACACTCATTCCCAAAGCATCAGCAACGTTTCTCATAGATACATTGTTATAGCCATATTCATTAAATAAGTCACGAGCTTTAATTAAGATATCCACTTTTGTTTGTTTTGCCATATTGAATCCTCCAATAAAAATTTATAATAACATTTATTTGACATTTTAGTACATTCGTACTACAATGTCAAGTAAAGTACGAGTGTACTAAAATAATATTTGTGTTATATTAGGAGGTCTTACAATGAGATACAAAAATGATAATTTAGAACTTTATAAAATTGGACTAGGTTGCGGAGGTATGGTAAACCTTGACAATAAAGCTGAGAATATAGCCACAATACATGAAGCTTTAGATAGTGGTATCAATGTGTTAAACACAGCTGACTTTTATGGAGCAGGTCAAAGTGAGATGGTAATAGGTGAGGCTCTTAAAGGTAGAAAAAGAGAAGATGCCTTTGTATCTGTAAAAACAGGGGCTCTTGTTGCACCTAATGGTCAAATGTATGGTCTTGATGTCAATCCTTTTAATATAAAAAGTCACGTTGCACAGACTCTTAAGAGATTAAATTTAGATTATATAGACCTTTATCAACCTGCGAGAATAGATTTGGCTATACCAGTAGAAGAGACTATTGGAGCTATTTCTGACTTAGTAAAAGAAGGATACATAAAACATATAGGTATTACTCAAGTTGGTGAAGATATTTTAAGAAGAGCTAATAAGGTTCACCATATAAGCTTTATAGAAGCTGAATATTCTTTATTTAATAGAGATATAGAAGAAAATATATTACCAACTGCTAGAGAATTAGGAGTAGGGGTTGTCGCTTTTGGGGCTCTTGCTCATGGTCTTTTAAGTGGAGTATGCTCAAAATCTAATGCTCAAAGATATAAGTGGATACCTTTATTCTCTGATGAGAATATAGAGAGAAACCTTGAACTTGTAGAGAACTTAAGAGAAATAGCAAATGAAAAAGAAGCTACTATTCCACAAATAGCTCTTGCATGGATTTTATCAAAAGGCGATGATATTATAACCTTGGTTGGAGCATCAAGAAGAGTTACATTATTAGATTCTCTAAAAGCTAAAGATATTAAATTGAGCGATGAAGATATAAGAAGGATTGAAAATGCTATAGACAAGAATAAAATTTTAGGTGCAAGTTTTCCAAATATGAGATTTAAGAATGGCAAGGTAGTTAAGTAGGGCAGTATTCGTATTTAAGTTTTAAGCCACTCTGTATAATGTGAACTGTCTCCTAAGAGGGGTATAGTTCATAAAAGAGTGGCTTTTTGTAATCAATTAAATAAACTAATATACTTCAATTTATTTTATTTTTCGACATTCCTTACAATTAAGTCCACATATGCTTTTTTCTTGCATATTTATAGCTCCCCAATTAGCAAATTGTTGTAAAATAGGCACAATACTTTTGCCTTTACTTGTCAATGTATATTCAACTTTCGGAGGAATTTCATTATATTGTTTACGATTAATAATACCATCAGACTCTAAGTCTTTTAATGATTGAGCTAGCATAGTGTTTGTAATTCCATCTAGTTTTCTTTTTATGCTACTATATCTAATCGGATTATCAACTGCCAACATACATATAATAGGTAATTTCCATTTACCACCAACGATATCTAGTGCATAACGTATTGGACAGGTTAATTCTTCAATCTTTGTAGTCGTATTTTTTTCATTATCTAAACTCATTATAATTACTCCTTACCTATAGTAGTATCTTTTTTATACTTTATCAGAAAAAACTGCATACTTGTTTTTTTTATATTTTATATTAAAATTATATCAAAGGATAATCCTTAATACAAGTATTTAAAAGGAGTGTAAAAATTATGAAAGTATTAGAATTTTTGAACAAAGCAGGAGTTTATTATTTAGCAACAGTTGATGAGAACAATCAAGCGCATGTGCGTCCTCTAGGGTTTGTTATGGAATATGATGGGAGACTTACATTTTGCACATCTAATCAAAAAGATATGTTTAAACAACTTATTTTTAATCCAAAGCTTGAGATTTGCTGTATAGACCAAAAACTTAATACTCTACGTATTTTGGGTGAAGCAGTATTCGTTACATCAAAAGAAACACAAGCTAAGGCACTTGAAATAATGCCAAGTCTAAGTCAGATGTACTCTGTAGGAGACGGTAAGTTTGAAATATTCTCTATTGATAAGGCAAAAGTTAGTTGTTGTTCAATGAGTGGTAAAAAGATTGATGTAGAGCTTTAATTATAATGGAATTGATATCCATAGTGAAAATAAAGAAAACGTTATTACTAAAATAATGACAAATTTAACTTAAATGCAATAAAAAAATTTAAGTAATGAATTTGTAAAAATATTTAGTTATTAGATTTGTATTTCAACAATGACATATTGTGTTGAATAATTACATAATAAAAATAAGAACAATTAAAATTTATTTTCTGATGGAGTAAACTTCCTTTAAAAAATAGTTTAACTATTAGCAACTTTTCTTAAATATGAATAAAATATGATAATTATAAAAAATTGCTACTTATTATTCGTATATTTTTCTATATAAATAATAAGTAGCATGACGTTATAAATTAATAGTGATAGAATATAAACTAATAGATAAGATATAATTTTAAAAGGAGTGATATGAAGTGAGCAAATATAGTTCTTTATGGGAATATGTCAAGAAATCTGGTAATCAATCATTTAAATTAACTTTTGAAGAAATAAAAGATATTGCAGGGATAGAGATAGACCATTCGTTTTTGAAATATAAAAAAGAATTAAATGAATATGGATATCAAGTAGGAAAAATCTCTTTAAAAGAGAAGACTGTTATTTTTAATAAAATTGGTTAATATATTAATAATTGCATATAATCAAATAATTTGTATTGACTAACATTAAAATTAAAAATAAAGTAAATCTTATATAAGACTTACTTTATTTTTAGTTGATTCTTTTTTTAGTTTTATACTATAAGGTATATATAAAACTGCACCTATTAAAAATGTTATAATTTCTGTTACTGTCATAGACCATATTAGCCCATCAAGTCCATAAAAATAATTAAGAAATATTACTATAGGTATATACAATCCACCTTGGCTTATAGACATTATACCTGTTTCAATGCCTTTTCCTGATGCTTGATATATTGTCATAAATAAGGATGTAACTCCATTGAATAAGGCAGATACTAACATAGCTACCAATACATACGTCCCTATTTCAATAACTGATGTATCAACTGAGAATGTTTGTATTACTTGAGTTCTAAATATATAAACAACTCCTGAAAATACAACTGCGATTACAAATATGAATAAAGCAGAATACTTTATACTTTCTTTTAAACGAGGTATATTCTTATTAGAGAAATTATATGCTATAAGTGGCATTACACCTAAAACAATACCCATAACAAAGAATTCTGGAATTTGAGCAATTCTAAGTGCTATACCAAAACTAGCAACTATGTTATTTCCATATTGCATAGAGTAATTATTGGATAATAGTGTAGTCACAATTAAGAAAGAGCATTGGATTAATTGGGATACACCAACTTTATATATTTCAACTTGGCTATTTATGCTGATTTTTATGTAATGTAAAAATCCTCTAAGGTTCTCGCTTTTAACATTTAAATACCAAACATAATAAGCACTAGATGCAATATTAGAAAGTATCATTGATAATGCAGCACCATACACATGCATATTAAGAACTAGTATAAATAAAACATCTAATATGATACTAACTATTACACTTACAAACATACCATACATAGATTCTTTTGATGCACCTTCAGACCTTACAATTTGCTCAAGAGAGAAGTTCAATACAATAGAGAATCCACCAACAAATAGTGTAATCGCATATTGTTTTGTATATTCAAATGTAGCCATATCAGAACCTAATAATTTAACAATAGGATTCATTAGTAAGTAGCCAATTAGACCTATTAATAGACCCGTTATAATACTTGCATAAAAAGTATATCCAGCAATTTTTTTGGCTTCATCACTATTATTTTGTGCAATTAGCCTAGTTATGAATGTACTGCCACCAACACCAAACATATTTCCAAAAGCCATTAGAATTGTAAATATAGGGAGTCCCAATGTTATTGCACTAAGCATAGCTGTGTCATGAACTAATCCTATAAAGTAGGCATTAATTACATTATAAATAGTTCCAGCTGACATTCCTATCATCATAGGAATAGATAAATAAAGAATAGTTTTTTTTATTGGTTCTTCTTTTAAATATTTAATATTTGATTTTTCATTTTCCATGTTATCCTCCTAAATAATATAAATTATAATGATAAGGCACCTTATGAAATATATTATACAGGTACCTTAACAATTTTGCAACATATTTCTTAAGGTACCTGTATAATTGCGCTATATTTGGGTAATATATAGACTTAAAATTGAGTTTTTTTTAAAACAGAAGAGGCTCTAATAAATATGGAATATAAGGTATTAAGGAGATGGATGAGACTTTAAAATAAATAAAAGAGTAAAGTGATAAGATAATAAATATCTAATCATTTACTCTTTTATTTATTTATATAAATCTTTTTATTTTAAATTTTGGAAGTTGATAATATATATAATGACTACAGTTTCTTTTATATTTTATGGCTACAATAGATTTTATTCAAAGTAAAATAAATCTTCAAATTTTTTATCTAGAGCTATACATAAGATAAGTGCTAATTTTGCTGTTGGATTAAATTGACCTGTTTCTATTGAACTAATAGTATTTCTTGACACACCAACCATTTCAGCTAGTTGACTTTGAGATAACTTTTTCTCTGTTCTTACTATTTTTAAGTGATTTTTTAATATTAATTCTTCATTCATATGCTTACCTCAATGATGATAAAACAAAATTAGTCAATGAGAATATAGTTGTAATTAAGAAACCAATAGCCAAAATCAAATTCTTTTTTTCATATGTGAATTGGTATTTTGCTATATTTTCAGCAAGACCAAATGTCCAAAATAAAGCAGATACTGCATCACTCTTTTGTCCAATAAAGGCGTTAAATATTACAATGAAAGCGAAGACACATGTGAAAATTGAATATCCTATTTTTCTACCTTTATTTTCAATGTACTCTAATCCTTCATCTTTATTGGATTGACGACTCTTACTTAAGATTTCTTCTTTATTCATATGAGACACCTCCTAATTAGATGCCAAGTTTACTTGGTATTTTAATTATATCATGCAAAGTTTACTTGTCAAGAACTTTGACAATAAAACTTGACATAAATATGATATTAATCAATAAAAAAAGACAAACTTAATTAAATTAAGAATGTCTTTTTTTATTGAAACACTATAATAATATTCTATTAATCCAACAACTAAACTTCAACTTAGAATCTAACAATCTAACATATATTCTTTATTATCTTAGCAGGTACACCTGCAACAACAGTATTTGGAGGTACATCTTTTGTGACTACTGCTCCTGCTGAAACAACAGCATTTTCACCTATTGTAATACCTGGCATAATCATTGCTCCTGCTCCTAACCAAGCATTCTTCTTTATAACTATAGGTGTAGACACAGTGGAATGCCTTTTAGATGGTTCTAAAGGATGATTTATTGTTATAAGATTTACTTTAGGTCCAATAAGTACATCATCTTCAATCGTAATGCCACCTCTATCCATAAATGTACAGGCATGATTAATAAATACATCCTTTCCAACTCTTATATTTTTTCCAAAGTCTGTGTAAAATGGTGGTATTAAATATAAGCTTTCATCGACTTCAACACCTGTAAGTTTAGAAAATAATTTTCTTATTTCTTTTTTAGTATGATACGAGTTATTTAGCTCAGCAGTTATTTTTTTAGCCCTTTCTATTACATATCTTATTTTATCCATATCTGGGTCAGAATCTGAAATTACTTCGCCAGATTTGTCTCTCTCAAATATATCTATATTACTCATAAATTTCCTCCTATTGATTTTACTTACAAACTGTACAATATCTCTATGTAAAACTCATTATGTTTACTCAACTCTTAAATAGAGTATACTACTTGGAGTTAACTACAACACAAGCCTTTTTTATTATTTAAGAATAAATAATTAATTTTTATCAAAAAATCTATAATTAAATATTAATATTGTTTATATAGAATGTTTCATTATGTATGTAAACTAAAGTTTACATATTTCAAACCTTACTTTGTAGAACAGTTGAGTTTAATACTTTATAATTGAAATATAATTATTTTAAATCGAAAGGGGCTTAATATATGAATTTAGGAGACAAGATTACAAAACTAAGAAAGAAATATAATTATTCTCAAGAATTGTTGGCTGAAAGACTAAATGTATCTAGACAAACTATTAGCAAGTGGGAATTAGGGCAAGCTAAGCCAGACTTAGAAAATATAAAAAATATATCAAAGCTATTTAATATTACTTATGATTACTTGATTGATGAAAGTAATTTATGTTCTAAAGATATAACTGATAATATTAGTAAGGATGTTGACTGGACAAAAGCATGGAGCTCTAAGTATCCTATTTTAGAAGCATATGTTGATATAGAGGGGATAGAAAAGTATCAAATAGCTATTGAAGAATTATATTCAATATTTGAAAAAGAATACAAGATGAGCAATGAGAATAATGTACTTATATTAAAAGATATTTTATACAAGGCGTTTAAAAAGCATGATAAATAAAAACTATATCTGGATATATTCATCTGTGGTTTTGTATAAAAATGTGGAAATAATTGGGATAAATAAAAAATTATATAAATTGAATTTAAAAATATATTTAAGCAGGTATCTAAGATACCTGCTTATTTGTTTCTCTATGGTTGATTTTTTCATCAAAAGTCAACTTTAAATCGCTTGTTAGGTTCATGGATTTAAGGATATAATTATACAAAGGAGGCGTTGATATGAATGAATTAAACATTGCAAAAACACTGATTTTAAAGCGTAAAGAAAAAGGAATTACACAAGATGAACTTGCAAATTATATAGGTATCTCTAAAGCCTCTGTATCTAAATGGGAAACTGGGCAAAGCTATCCTGATATCACTTTTTTGCCACAACTCGCGACATATTTCAACATTACAGTTGATGAATTAATTTGTTACGAACCGCAAATGATTAAGGAAGATATTAATAAACTATATCAGCGATTGTGTAAAGATTTTACTGTTAAACCATTTGACGAAGTTATGGATGAAATACGAGAAACCATAAAGAAATATTATTCATGCTTTCCTTTGATTTATCAGATGGGTGTTTTAATAATTAATCATTATGACCTTGTAGATGAAGAAAAACGTGAACTATTAATTAGTGAAGCATTAGAAATTTTTATTCGAATACGAGAAACAAGTGATGATATAGAAATTTGTCGTCAGTCAAAAGGTATGGAGGCAACCTGTTATATCTTGTTAAATCAACCTATAGAAGTTATTGACTTATTTCAAGATAGCAATTTTCCCATGGTAAATGAAAGCATACTCCTTGCACAGGGACAAATGATGAATGGTCAAACTAGTGAAGCTAATGAAACGTTACAGATAGGAGCATATCAGAATCTTACGTTGTTAGTTCAAGATTTAGTGGGACTTCTGCAAAACTCAGATAAATCACAAATTGAAGAAATAGAAAGACGTATTTTAATGATTTCAGATACTTTTGACCTTGATGCATTATCTCCTGGCATTATGTTTTCTGTATATTTAACACAGATACAAATGAATTTAATACATGGAAATACTAAAGGAGCTATTAAGTCATTACAAAGATATGTAGATTTGGCAATGAGTGATATATATCCAATTATGCTACATAGTGATGACTTTTTTAATCATATCGATGGCTGGATTTCTGATATTGGAACAGGTATTACACGTGATGATACAATTGTAAAGGCAGGTATTGTTGCTGCTATTAAGAATAATCCTATGTTCTCTGTATTAAATGAGAACAAAGAATACAGATTTCTTATAGAAAAATTATCTTTATTGGAGGAATAAAATTATGGAAAATTTAATGGAAAATTTACCACTGTTACTTCCTATTATTATTTTAAATTTAATACTCGTAATTACTGCACTTATTCATATAATAAAACATCCAAATTATAAAGTTGGTAATAAGGCAATATGGATTCTTTTAGTGTTATTTATAAGTATAATAGGCCCAATTTTATATTTCACTATAGGGAGAGGTGATGAATGATGAATATTGTTTCAATAAATGGGTTATCAAAAAGTTTTGGTAATCGAAAGATAATAGATAATCTAAATCTTACTGTACCAGAAGGGTCAGTTTTTGGCTTTGTAGGTAAGAATGGTGCAGGCAAGACTACAACAATGAAAATGGTGCTTGGGTTACTTGAAACAGATATTGGAACTATAAATGTTTGTGGTGAGAAAGTGACCTATGGAAGAACAAGTTCTAATCGCCATGTAGGTTATCTACCTGATGTTCCAGAGTTTTATAACTATATGAGACCACTTGAATATCTTTCTCTTTGTGGAGAAATCACAGGGCTTTCAAAACAAGAAATAAAGTTAAGAAGTGAAGAGTTGTTATCACTTGTAGGACTTGGAAATGAAAAGAAACGAATAGGTGGATTTTCTCGTGGAATGAAGCAACGTCTTGGGATAGCTCAAGCATTACTTTCACGCCCTAAATTACTTATTTGTGATGAACCAACAAGCGCACTTGACCCTGTTGGTAGAAAAGAAATATTAGATATTATGTTTAAAATTAAAGACTCAACAACCGTAATATTTTCAACACATATACTATCTGATGTTGAAAGAATTTGCGACCATGTTGCTATATTAAATAACGGAAGCATTGCTCTTAGTGGTACACTTTCAGAAATAAAAAGTATGCACGGAAAAGATAGACTTTTATTGGAGTTTTCAAGTAATGATGAAATCCAAGTATTTAAGTCTAGTAGTAGGATTAAATCCTTACTTAAAGATTCAGAAGAGACTAATATGGAAATTATTTTCCATGGTAAAGATATAAAATCAATACAACAAACAGTCATATCTACACTTGCAGAAATGAATCTTTGTCCAATAAAGATGGAATTAATAGAATTGTCACTTGAAAATTTATTTTTGGAGGTAGTAAAGTGAGAGAATACATAGCATTTACAAAAAAAGAATTTGTAGAGAACGTAAGAAATTACAAATTATTTAGTCTGATTACTTTATTTTTAATATTTGGAATAATGAGTCCTCTTTCTGCTAAATTTATGCCAGACATAATTGCTCATTTTGCCCCAACGTTAAAAGTTACTGCTTTACCAACTGCTTTAGATTCTTGGACACAGTTTTCTAGTAATATTTCTGGTCTTGGAATGAGTTTAACTCTAATTATTTTTTGTAATATTTTATCAAACGAATATTCTAAAGGAACACTTGTCATTATGTTGACTAAAGGATTGTCACGTTCATCTGTAGTATTATCTAAATTTTCTATTGCAGTAATTATTATGACCATTGGTTTCTGGTTGAGTTTTTTATGTACTTATGGTTATACAATGTATTTTTGGCCAACTGCAAATCTTAATCATGTTGTATTTTCAGCATTTAACTTATGGATAATTGGTATTATGTATATTACTATATTAATTCTTGGATGTGTATTATTTAGACCAGCATTTGCAAGTGTATTACTTGTATTAGTAGTAACCCTTGCTTTGAGTTTAATTTCTATTCCTAAGCAGATTGCACCTTATACGCCTAATTTCATATTATCAAAAAATATAGATTTGATTTCAGGTAAAGTGACAGCTCCAGAATTTATTATTCCAATCATTGTAACAATTATTATTTCAATAGTGTGTCTGTTATCAGCTGTTATTTTATTTAATAAAAAACCAGTTTAATGATATCTTCATTATAAATATAAATAGCAATATATTGTGTAGAAATAAACTTAATAATGTATAAGAATATATCTAAGCAAAAAAGACTTGAACTTAAGTTTCAAGTCTTTTTTTGTTTTACTTCTACTCATTTTATTTTATAATAATTAAATTATTACCTTAAGAAATTGTTTAAAAATAAAAAGGAGCTAGATTATAATCTAGTGATTATCAGTTATTTAAGATATGCTATAGTATATAGAGCCTAACTAGTAAAAAGTTAAAACGGTGTAGTAAGGAGTTAAAATAATATTGTTTTTATTAAATAAAGATAAGAATCTTTAATTGTGGTAAAATATACTAAAAAATCACTTTAAAAGTGATAAAATTAATTCAAGTAAATATTTTAAAGGGGTGTAGATATGGAAAAGTCAAAAGTATATTTTTGTGACTTATACTCAAATTCGCAAAATAAAAATGTGCCAAACAATGTAAGAAGATTATTTGATACAGCAGGATTCAAAGATTTAATAGGAAAGAATGACCAAGTAGCAATCAAACTTCACTTTGGAGAAAAAGGAAATACTACATATATGAGTCCTGTAGCAGTTAGACAAGTGGTTGATAAGATTAAAGATTGTGAAGGAAAGCCATTTTTGACAGATACAAATACATTATATACAGGGAGTAGAACAAATTCTGTAGACCATCTTACAACAGCTATAGAAAATGGTTTTGCCTATGCAGTGGTAAATGCGCCAGTAATAATTGCAGATGGATTGTACAGTAGAAATTATGAAAATGTACAAATAGATAAAAAACATTTTGAAAGTGTGAAAATAGGTGGCGAAATTTATAATTCTTCTGCAATGATAGTAATGAGTCATTTTAAAGGTCATGAAGCAGCAGGTTTTGGAGGCGCATTAAAAAATTTAGCTATGGGGTGTGCAAGTGCAGCAGGAAAGCAAATGCAACATTCTGATGTTACGCCAGTAGTAAAAGAGAAGAAGTGTATAGGATGTGGAAAATGTGTTAATTCTTGTCCTACAAAAGCTATAAGTATAGTAGATAAGAAGGCAATTATAGATTCTGATGTGTGTTATGGATGTGGAGAATGTCCAACTGTCTGTCCAACTAGAGCAGTAACTATACAATGGGAAAGTGACTCAGATGTGTTTGTTGAAAAGATGGCAGAATACGCTTATGGAGCAGTATCAAACAAAAAAGATAAGGTAGGATATATAACTTTTGTCATGAATGTAACTCCACTTTGTGATTGCGTGCCTTGGTCAGGTAGACCGATTGCACATGATATAGGAATATTAGCATCAACAGACCCAGTAGCTATTGAACAAGCATGCTATGATTTGGTTTGTAAGGAAATGGGTCATGATGTGTTCAAACATGAGCATCCTCATGTAAATGGAACTAGAATAATAGATTATGCATGTGAAATGGGAATGGGAAATAAAGAATATGAATTAATAAAATTATAAGAATAGTAGGACTTAAATGCATATAATTATTGTAAGAGAAATTTAAAAGTATCAAAGGAGTATGCATTTATGAAAATTTACTATGAGAAAGAAAATAGCAAGAAAGCTAATGTAAACAATATCCCAAGTGTATTTGCATTTAATTTTCTAAGAAACTTTTTAACTAGCAAAGAGTATGAGGAAACTAGAAAAGAATATTTTATAAATAATCTAACAAAAAATCAGGTTAATCAAGCTATGAAGGATTTAAAATGGCTATTTAGAGAGTATGAAGGTTTAGAGGTTGTTACAATGGAAAGCTTGGATGGAGTTAAGACAAGGATAGTTTTGTAAATTAATAAGAATAATATTTAATAAAAAATACTGTTTTAATAGTGATATGTATAAATATATTATACGAATACTATTTTAAGGCAGTATTTTTTGCTTAATAGTAAACTTGTATATGAGATAAGGTTGACTAATAAATACTACCTATGTAATACTATATATAATAAGTAAACTATATAAATAATATAGGTTGACGAATAGGAGGGTACATGGAAAAATACATAATTAAATTAAAAAATAAAGTTTTGGATGGAAAAGAAATAAATTATGAAGAAGCTCTTAATTTAATAAGCCTTGATACAAATAACAAAAATATTCTTGATATACTATTAAAATCTGCAAATGAAATAAGAGAAGCTTTTATGGGAAGAAGAGTGGATTTATGTACAATAATGAATGCTAAGTCTGGCAAATGTAGTGAAGACTGCAAATTTTGTGCACAATCATCCCATTATAAAACTGGGGTAGATGAATATTCATTGCTCGAGTACAATGAGATTTTAAGGAGAGCTAAAGAAATGGAAAGTAAAGGAGTACATAGATTCTCTTTAGTTACAAGTGGTAAAGGTATGACAGGAAAAGAGTTTAATGATATTTTAAATATCTATGAAGGATTAAGAGAAAATACTAATTTAAAATTATGTGCATCTCTAGGTATTATAGATTATGAGCAAGCTAAAAAGCTAAAATTAGTAGGTGTGACTACATATAATCATAATGTCGAGACATCTAAAGATAATTTTGATAATATATGTACAACACATACTTATCAAGACAGAATAAGAACAATTAAAGAAGCTAAAAGGGCTGGATTAGATGTATGTGTAGGTGGAATAATAGGGATGAATGAAAGTAAAGGACAAAGACTACAAATGGCTTTTGAAATACGAGAATTAAATGTCAAATCAATTCCGATAAATATTTTAAACCCTATTAAGAATACTCCCATGGAAGCTTATGATATATTAGAGCCTATGGAAATATTAAAAACAACAGCAGTATTTAGATTCATAATTCCCAATGTATACATAAGATATGCTGGAGGAAGGCTATCTTTAAAAGGGTATGACAAAATTGGATTTAATGGTGGTATAAATTCTGCAATTGTGGGTGATTATTTAACAACTGTCGGAAATGGAATTGAAAATGATAAAAAAATGATTATAGAACAAGGACTTGAACTTTAATAAAGATTACTTAAATTAATTAATGTACTTTTAAATAATTATAAAAGTATATTAATTTTTTTTTGTATATTAATATAAATATTAAATTTGAATTATAAATTGCAATATTATGAAAAATGAGAAAAATATCAAAATTTATATAAAATAGTTGCAAAGGAAAAAAGGATGTGCTAATATCTAGGTAACCGGTTAAGTAAAACGGTTTCCTAAATTGCGGGGGTGAACTTCTTGAGTATTACTATAAAAGAAATTGGCGAATTGGCTGGTGTTTCTAAAACAACTGTGTCAAAAGTCATTAATAATAAAGATGAAAATATAAGTCAAGCAACAAGAGAAAAAATTTTAAAAATAATGAAAGAAAAAAATTATGTACCAAACAAACTAGCGCAAAGCCTAGTAACTAAAAAAACTAACACTATAGGGCTTCTTATACCAGATATCCGAAATCCATTTTTTACAGATGTATCAAGAGGAGTGGAAGACAAGGCTAATGAAGAAGGTTACAACATAATTTTATGTAATACAGATGAAGATGCCAAAAAAGAATATGAAGGGATAAGAACATTATCAGAGAGAATGATAGATGGAATTATCTTTGCGGCTTCTTCAAATACAAATTGGAAAGAGGCAAATTATAAAGACATAAAAATACCAACTGTATTAATTGATAAGAAGATAAGTATGAACAAAGAAACTTTAAAAGGAATAGTTAAAATAAACAACTTTGAAGGTGGATATATAGCTACAAAACATTTATTAGATATTGGGAGTAAGAAAATAATATACCTAAGTGGTCCTCTTCAAAATGAAATAGCAGTAGATAGATTAGAGGGATACAAAAAAGCATTAATTGAGTGTAATTTAAGTTACAACCCTGATTATGTATTTGAAGGTAAGTATAAAATTGAATGGGGACAGGAATTTATAAAAAAACTGGAAAAAATAGATTTTGATTCAATATTTTGTGCAAATGATTTGATTGCAATAGGTGTTATAAGAGGGCTTAAAGAAAGAGGATTAAATATACCGAATGATGTAAATGTTGTAGGATTTGATGATATTCAGACAGCTAGCCTAATAAGTCCTTCTCTTACAACAGTGAGACAGCCATCTTATGACATAGGATACAAGGCTAGTGAGATACTGATAAATTGTTTAAGAGGAGATAAAAAAGAATCATTTGATGAGTTGATTTTTAAGCCAGAATTAGTTATAAGAGATTCAACGAAAGATAATAAATAGCAACATTCGAGACATAAATAGATATGTAAAGGAGTAATGTAATGGGAAACATAGTTGTCATAGGAAGTGTAAACATGGACATGGTATGTTCTGTAGATAAAAGACCAGAAAAAGGAGAAACAGTACTAGGTAATAGTTTTTTTACGTCACCTGGTGGAAAAGGTGCTAATCAAGCTGTTTCAGCATCTAAGCTAGGAGCAAATGTGAAAATGATATCATGTGTAGGTGAGGATAGCTTAGGAGAAGAGTTAATAAGAAATTTTAGAGATAATAAAGTTGATTATAGCTTAGTATCTAGAAATAAGCACAAAAGTTCTGGTGTTGCTGTCATAACACTATGTGAAAATGATAATAGTATTGTTGTTGTGCCAGGGACTAATGAATTAGTAGACATAGAATTAATTAAAAAGAATGAAGAAGAGATAAAGAATGCAGACATAGTATTACTACAATTAGAGATTCCATTAGAAACAATAAATTATGTGGTAAATTTCTGTTTTGAAAATAAGATAAAAGTTTTGGTAAATCCAGCACCTGCAATAAAATTAGATGAAGATATAATAGAAAAAGCAACTTACTTAACACCAAATGAACATGAATATAAAATAGTTTTTGATACAGAGGAAGAGATAGAGGAAGTATTAAAAAAATATCCTAATAAACTTGTAATAACAGAAGGAAAAAATGGAGCTAGATTTTATGATGGTAAGAAAATCAAGCATGTATCTTGCATAAGAGTTGATGTCCAAGACACTACAGGAGCAGGAGATACGTTTAATGGAGCATTGTCAGTGGCTATAACAGAAGGTAAAAATCTATATACAGCAGTGGAATATGCAGTAGTAGTATCAGGTCTTTCTGTAACAAAGTTGGGAGCTCAATCTGGTATGCCTTATAAAGAAGATGTTGAAAAATATTTAAATATTAATAAATAGAAATCCAATTTGTTCAAATTTAAAACTATTAAAAATGGAGGTTAATTATGAGAGTGAGAAAAATTTTATCTTTAGGAATTGCTGGAACACTAGCAATAGGAATGTTAACAGGATGTTCAATGGAAGGGCCAAGCAAGTCAGATAATAAAAGTGGCTCAGATAAGAAAGATTTAACTATAGGAGTATCTACAATAACTCTTCAACATCAATTTTTTATAGATATTGATGAGGGAATCAAAGAAAAAGCCAAAGAACTAGGCGTGAAAGTCATAGTAAATGACCCAGACCAAGATGTGGCAAAGCAAACATCAGCAATAGAAGATTTTATACAACAAAATGTGGATGGAATGATAGTACTTGGAACAGATAACTCAGCTATAGTACCAGCTGTAGAGGGAGCATTTGAAAAAATGCCAGTAGTGACAGTGGATGCTGTATTAAATACTGAAAATATTACAAGTTATGTAGGAACAGTTAGTTATGATGCTGGTAAAAAATTAGGGGAATACACTAAAAAGTACATAGATGAAAAATTAGGTGGGAAATCAGAAATAGCAATAGTAACAGATTTAAAATCTCAAATACAAATGCAAAGAATAGATGGATTTAAAGATGCATTAAAAGGCTCAGCAAATGTTAAGATATTAAACTCACAACCAGGATATGATAGAGAAGAATCTCTTAATACAGTTGAAAACTTAATTCAATCTAATCCAGATGTAGATATAATATATGCAACAGCTGAAAATAGTGTACTAGGAGCTAAAGCGGCACTTGAATCTGCAAAGAATAAAGATGTTAAGATTGTAGGATTTGACTTAACTGAAGAAGCAGCAAGTGGAATAACAGATGGAACTATTCTTGCTATGATTCAACAACAACCTAAGGAAATGGGACGTTTAGCTGTAGAAGCAGTAGTAAAAGCTATAAAAGGTGAAAAAGTAGAAAAAAATATACCAGTACCAGCTTTACTTTATGATAAAGAAAATATAAAAGACTTTAAGAATTAGTAAAATAAAATGAGATTATTTGAAAGAAATCCTATTTAAAAAGGAGTGTCATTATGAGTAATACAATTCTGAAGTTAAGTAATATTGCTAAAGAATTTCCTGGTGTCAGAGCATTAGATAATGTTAATTTTGAGTTACTTCATGGTGAAGTTCATGCACTACTGGGTGAAAATGGTGCTGGTAAATCAACTATGATAAAGATTTTAACTGGTGCACATCCAAAAACTTCTGGCAAATTTGTCTTTGAAGGTAAAGAAATAGAGAATATATCACCGGATGTTTCTAAGAAGATAGGTATAAATGCAATCTATCAAGAATTAACAGTATTTGATGAATTGACAGTAGCACAAAATATTTTTATGGGAAAAGAAATAAATGGCAAAGTCTTAACTAATGATAAAAAAATGAATGAAGAGGCTAAAAAGATTTTTGACAATATGGGGATAGATATAAATCCAAATGGTTTAGTTAAAGAGCTTAGTATAGCTCAAAAGCAAATGGTAGAAATAGCTAGAGTTTTATCATCAGAAACCAAAGTATTAATAATGGATGAGCCTACATCTTCAATAAGTAAAAAAGAAACTGAAATACTTTTTAGACTTATAAATGATTTAAAATGTAGTGGAGTTAGTATAATATATATCTCTCATAGAATGGAAGAGATTTTTGAAATTTGTGACAGAATAACTATAATGCGAGATGGGAAAACGATTTCGACTCTAAACACTAAAGAAGTATCATCTGAGGAAGAATTAGTTAACTTAATGATAGATAGAAAGCTAGACCAATTTTTTCCTAAAAGAGATGTAGAGATAAAAGAAGAAGTTATGAGAGTAGAAGATTTAACTAAGAACAACGTCTTCAATAACATAAGTTTTAACATAAGAAAAGGTGAAATATTTGGAATAGGTGGATTAGTTGGAAGTAAGAGAAGTGAAATAGTAGAAGCTATATTTGGGCTTAGAACATATGATTATGGGAAAATATACTTAAATAATAAAGAAATTAAATTTAAAACACCATCAGATGCAATTGAAAATGGATTAGGATTAATAACAGAAGATAGAAAAGGTACTGGATTGTTTTTGCAGATGAGTGTAAAAGAAAATACAACTATGGCTGGATTAAAGAAAATATCTAAGTTTAAATCAGTTATAGACAGAAAAAAAGAAAAAGAAGTACTAGAAAAATACATAGAAGCATTAAAGATAAAAACACCACATATGAATCAAGTTATACAGAGTTTAAGTGGTGGGAATCAACAAAAAGCTATAATAGCAAGATGGCTTTTATTACAGCCAGACATATTAATTATGGATGAACCAACTAGAGGTATAGATGTAAATGCTAAAGCAGAGATATACAATCTAATGGGAGATTTAGTAGAGAGTGGTGTAAGTATCATAATGATATCTTCCGAAATACCAGAATTAATATCAATGAGTGATAGGATAATGGTTATGAGAGAAGGTCATATAAGTGGATTTTTAGAAGGTGAAGAAATGGTTGAAAATAATGTATTAAAATTGGCTTTCGGAGGTAAAATTAATGAGTTCAATAACTAAGCATAGAGAAGATAATTCATCTCCATTATTAACAAAATTAACAAGTGCATTTAGAGACCAAGGGAGTGCAGCTATAGGACTTGTAATAATTTTTATAATAATGAGTGTGGCTTCATCTAATTTTTTAACTTTAGATAATTTAATTAACGTTGGAAGACAAATATCAATAAATGCAATACTTGCAGTAGGTATGACATTTGTAATAATTACTGGAGGAATAGATTTAAGTGTAGGAGCAGTAATTGCCCTAGTAGGTACGTTTTGGGCTACAACAGTAGTAAATTATAATGCACCTATATGGGTAGGTATGATACTTGCCTTGGCAATAGGAACAATATTAGGAGTTATAAAAGGTGCAATTATTTCAACACAAAAACTGCCACCATTCATTGTAACGTTAGCCATGTTGACAATAATAAGTGGAGCAAGCTTTGTATTTACAGGAGGAAGACCTATATCAGTAAATACAGATGCATTTAAGATGCTAGGTAGAGGATATGTTGGGCCGATACCAATACCAGTTATAATTATGATTATAGTTGTAATAGTTGGCCATTTTCTATTAAAAAGAACCAATTTTGGACGTCATGTACATGCAGTAGGTGGAAATGAAGAAGCTGCTAGATTATGTGGAGTAAAAGTAAATAAAGTAATAGTAAAAGTATATGCACTAGCTGGATTACTAACAGCATTGGCTGGAATAATATTATCATCACGTTTAGCATCAGGTTCACCAACTGTTGGAGATGGAGCAGAGTTGGATGCTATAGCAGCAGTTGTACTTGGTGGAACTAATATGATGGGTGGTTCTGGCTCTATAGTAGGTACATGTATAGGTGTTGGGATAATAGGAATATTAGGAAATGGTCTAAATCTATTGAGTGTATCTTCATATAATCAAATGATTATAAAAGGGTTGGTAATGCTATTTGCTATATGGATAAATAATATAAAATTAAAAAAATCAGCTAAAGCTAAATAATAGTTGTACTTTAAATGAAAAAATAAATCTTAGGAGGAAATATGAAAAAAATTCTCTTAGATACATTAAATAATAAAAAACAAGAATACATAGATTATTTAAAAGAACTTGTAAGTATAAAGACTGAAGATATTGGTCACGGAATACTAGGTGGATTTGAAAAAGAGGGACAAGAATATATTGAGAAACTTGCAAATAACATAGGTTTTAGTGTAGATAGACAAGACATGAGTGAAGAGCTAATTAAAAAAGCAAAAGACACCTATAAAGAAGGAAATCTAGGTCACAATTATAAAGATAGATATAATTTAATTTGTAAATACAGTGATAATTTACCTGGGAAGACAATCGTATTTAATGGTCATGTAGATACTATGCCACCAGGTGATATAAGTAAGTGGAGATACAATCCATATTGTGGTACAGAAGATGATGGTAAGATTTATGGTCTTGGAACTGCGGATATGAAGTCTGGACTTATAGCATCACTATTAGCTATAAAACTTATAAAAGATAGTGGTTTAAATGTACCTGGTAATGTAAAGGTAATGTCAGTAGTAGATGAAGAAGGTGGAGGAAATGGGACCATAAATGCAGTTATGAATGGAATTGATGGAGATTACTGTGTAATTTGTGAACCATCAGAACAGAATTTAATAATTGCACATATGGGATTTGTATTCTTTGAAGTCGAGGTTAAAGGTGTATCTCTTCACTGTGGTAGTAAGTGGGAGGGTGTAAACGCAATAGAGAAGGCTATGTTACTGCTTCAAGATATAAAAGAATTAGAACATAACTGGCTTATGATATATAAGCATCCACTATTACCTTCGCCTACAATAAATTTGGGTGTAATAAACGGTGGAACAGCAGGCTCTACTGTGCCAGATAAGTGTGTATTTAATTTGTGTGTGCACTTCTTACCAAATATAATGAGCTATGAACAAGTTGTAAATGATGTGACTGATGTTATAATGACAAGGTCTAATGGAGATTTGTGGCTTAAAGACAATAAGCCAAATATAAATATATATCAATCAGGATTAGGTTTTGAGATGGATAAAAATTCTGATTTTGTAGTGAATGCACATAAAATACTAGAAGATGTTTTAGAGAAAAAATTAGAAATAAAAGGTTCGACAGCTGGAAATGATGCAAGATTGATGAAAAACTTAGCTGAAATACCAACATTAATATTGGGACCAGGCTCAATAGAACAATGCCATTCAATAAATGAGTATGTTGAAATCAATGAGTATTTAGACAGTATACTTATGTATGCAAGTCTAATATTAAACTTATAAAAGTAGGAGGATTATATAAATGAAAAAAGTATTAATAGTAGGGGAATCTTGGGTAAAAAATATAACTCATATAAAAGGGTTTGATACATTTGTTACAACTCACTACGAAGAAGCTGTAAAGTGGTTAAAAGAAGCAATAGAATCTGGAGGATATGAGACAGTTCATATGCCTGCACATGTAGCAGCAGATAGTTTCCCATATACATTAGAAGAATTAGATGAGTATGATTGTATAATATTGTCTGATATAGGTTCTAACACTTTCTTACTATCTAATAGCACTTTTATAGATTGTAATAGTAATCCAGATAGACTTGAACTAATCAAAGAGTATGTAAATAATGGTGGAGCATTGATTATGGTAGGTGGATACATGTCATTTACAGGTATAGATGCAAAAGCTAGATTTGGAGAAACTGCTATAAAAGATGTATTACCAATAACTATGATAGATAAAGATGATAGAGTAGAAAAACCAGCAGGAATAATTCCAGTAGTTGTCGATTCTGAGCATCCAGTATTGAAAGATATTCCAAAAGACTGGCCGAAGTTTTTAGGATATAACAAGACAGTTACCAGAGATAATTGTCCTGTATTAGCAACAATTGGAGGAGACCCATTTGTAGCAGTTGGGAAGTTTGGAAAAGGAAAATCTGCTATATTTAGTTCTGACTGTGCACCTCATTGGGGACCAAAAGAATTTACTGATTGGAAGTACTATAATAAATTATGGGTTAACATGCTAGACTGGTTAACATGTTAAAAATTTTATAAAATTTGAAAACCTCTTACTTGATAAAGTGAAGCTTACAAGTCAAGAGGTTTTATTGTATAGAATGATTATAAAGTAGAATATATTTTAAAATTAGCTATTTTAATTAGTTAAGTATAAAGTATCTGATTTAAGGAGGGTTATACAATTAATATGGAAGATTTAAATAAAAAATTTTTAATGCAATATATAGATGAGATACAAGAAGAGTTAAGGGATATATCAGATAAGATATGGGAAAATCCAGAACTTCAATATAAAGAATATTATGCTTCAAACTTACAAAAAGAATATTTAAGAAAGTATGATTTTAATATAGATGAATTAGAAGATATGGATACAGGATTTGTAGCTAGTTATGGAGAAGGTAAACCAGTTATAGCAGTTTTAGGAGAATATGATGCTTTGGATGGTTTATCTCAAAAAATATCCATTACAAAAGAACCTATTTTAGAGAGTGGTGCAGGTCATGGATGTGGACATAACTTACTTGGTACAGGTTCAATGGGGGCTGTAGTTGCGATAAAGGAGCTAATCAAACTAAAAAAGATTAAAGGAACTATAAAGTACTATGGGTGTCCCGCAGAGGAAGATTTGTCAGGAAAGGTATTAATGATAAAAAAAGGTTTTTTTGATGGGATAGATTGTGCATTTAGTTGGCATCCATTTGATATAAATACTCCAATAAGGATTCCAACCCTTGCTAATTATTCTGTAAAATTTAGATATAATGGAATTAGTGCTCATGCGGCACAAGCTCCTTATAATGGAAGAAGTGCACTTGATGCAGTAGAACTTATGAACATAGGTTGTAACTATTTAAGAGAGCATATATTTGACAGTTGTAGAGTACATTATGTAACTACTAATGGTGGAAAAATGCCAAACATAGTTCCAGATTTCGCAGAAGTATGGTATTACATAAGAGGTGTGAAAATGGAACATGTAAGAGATGTATTTGATAGAGTGGTTGATATAGCAAAAGGAGCAGCACTGATGACAGGTACTAGTATGGAATATAATATTATAAGTGGAGTATATGACTATATTCCAAATACAATATTAACAGATATTCTATCACAAAATATGAAATTGATAGGAACTCAAAATTATGATGAAAATGACTACTATTTTGCAGAAGAATTAGCTAAAACAGTTTCTATAGATAAAAGAATTAGTGTTTCTAGTGTATTAAGTGGAAATAAAGATATTACTAGAATGGCTTTACATGATGAAGTTACAGATGATACTTTTACTCATAATAACTGTATATCATTATCATTAGATATTGGAGATGTTAGTTATATAACTCCTATAGCACAATGCTCTTGTTCAGTTTGGCCTGTTGGTATTTCTGCTCATACATGGCAATCTTGTGCTAGTGCAGGTTCTAATATGGGATTTAAAGCGATGTTATTAGCATCTAAAGCTATAGCATGTTCAATAAGTGATGTAATGCTTGATGAATCTATTGTAGGTAAAGCAAAAAAGGAATTAAAGGATACTATAGGCAATTTCGAATATATTCCAATTATCTAAAAATCAAGTTAATGTAAGTAAGATTATGTGCATGAATTAGTATAAGTATATAATTTAATATTATTTTTAACTTAACCTTCTAATTATTTTCAATCTAAGATACAATGATTAGAAGGTATTTTTAAAGTTTCTTAGAATACTGTAAATTATATAATCTTGATAAAAAGTGTTATACTATATATAATTTATATAAAAAGTAGTACAAAAAGGAGTATTTATGTTTGGATATGTTAAAATAAACAAAATGGATTTAACATTTAGAGAATATGACCATTATAAAGCTTATTACTGTGGTCTATGTAAATATTTAAAAAGAAATCATGGCGAAATCTCTAGATTTTCTCTGAATTACGATATAACATTTTTAATTATTTTATTAACTTCAGTATATAAGCCAGAATCTATAAATACAGAGGAAGCATGTATAGTTAATCCATTTAAAAAGAAAAAGGTAATCACAAATGATATTACAGAATATGCAGCAAGTATGAATATTCTTTTAACATATTATAAATTGGAAGATAATTTAATGGATGATAAACGCATAAAAGATAAATTAGCATATTATATATATAAAAACAAATTAAACTTAGCATATGAAAAGTATCCCGAAAAAGCAGAGTATATAAAACAACAGCTAAATGAATTAAATAAGTTAGAAAAGGAAAACAATATAAATATAGATGAAGTATCTAATACATTTGGAAATATAATGGGTGAAGTGTTTGCCTACAAAAAAGATGAAAATGAGAGAAACTTAAGAATGATAGGTTTTAATATAGGTAAGTATATATATCTACTAGATGCATATGAAGATTTAGATGAAGATTTTAAGAAAGGAAGATACAATCCTTTTATAGAATACGTAGATAAAAACGATGAGTTAAAACAAAAGGTAAAAAAAATAATTGTAACATCATTGGGATTTTTAGCTAGAGGAATTGATAATTTAAATCTAAATACAAATGTCGGGATAATAGAAAATATAATTTATTCTGGTGTTTATTTAAGATATATGAATATATTAGAAAGCAGAGGTGGAAAGAATGTACAGTAATACTTATAATAATGAAAATTTTATGAGAGCAAGAGCTTTTATAGAAAATAGTGAATTTAGAAAAGCATATGATTTTTTAAAGTCGTTGAGTGACAAGTGTGCAGAATGGTATTATCTAACTGGTTTTTCTGCAATGAACATAGGATATTATGAAGAAGGAGAAGACTTCTTAAAAAGAGCAAAATTTATGGAGCCAGAAAATCATGAATATAGTGAGGCACTTAGAAGTTATACAGAATATAGAAATGAATATAACAATAGAGCTGATAACTATAATAGAAGAAGACGTAATGATTTAGGTGGATGTTGCTGTTGTTGTGATGATTGTTGCTGTTGTCTAGGTGATGATTGTTGTGAAAACTGTGCTAAACTTTGGTGTCTAGATTCATGTTGTGAATGCTTTGGAGGAGATTTAATAACTTGTTGTTAGGATGATAAATATGAGTATAAAAGTTGCTTATGGAGGAGTTTTATTAGCATTAAATGTGATATTGTTGACTCTTACAAATATTATTCCTGTAAATACATTGTTCATTATGGGAGTAGCATCACTTTTAGTATCAATTGTAATAATGGAATGGGGATTTAAGAGTGGAATTGCTTTTTATATAGGTTCTATAGCTTTGGGATTTATAGTGATGGTAAGTAAGTCTCAATGGATTGTGTATTCACTTACATTTGGAATATATGGTATTGCAAAATATCTTATAGAAAAAGATAGGGCAATATATATTGAATATTTCATGAAGTTAGTATTTGCAAATATAATGATACTTATATTGTATTTTTTATTAAGAACAATAGTTTATATCCCAATAAATATTTTTATTATAGGTTCATTTGAAGTAGCCTTTATAGTATATGACTATGTTTATAGCTCTTTTATAAGTTATTACAATAATAAGCTAAGAAAGATGCTATTTAAAAATAAGAGTTGATTTTTATATTTAATTTTAATGGAATTGTAATTTAAATAAATATAAATAATGTATCTGAGTATGTATTTATATTTAAAAATAAATTTAATATATACTTGGTATTAATATATAAAAAGCTTTGATTTTTAGTCAAAGCTTTTTATATATTAGATAGAATGGTTTATTTTAAAAGATATAATATAAATTAAATATCTACTATATTTACATCTGTAGATAAAGAGTAAATAATATCTTTTCTTTCTACTATTATTTCAACATTTTTAGAAATTTCATTATCAAGTGATATTTGAGCTAAAAGTTCCTTTGTTGGATTTATTGCAATTGGATTTCCAACTCTTTTTAACATATTTATATCACCATTAGTATCACCATAAGCATATGAGTTTGATAAGTCTAAATCATACTTTACAACAAAATCGTTTATAGCATTATTCTTACTTATAGAATCCCACATTGGAATAACTGTTCCTGTAAATATATCATTTTCAAATACATAGTCACTTCCTAGAAAATCAGTTACATTATATTTTTTTGCCATTTTTTCAACCAGAAATCCAGGGCTACCAGATATGAATATGACTATATGACCTTGATTTAGATGCCAATCGATTCTTGAACGTGTGTATTTATAAACTCTATCTGCTTTTAATTTAATTACTTGGTCACTTGTAAAATTAATACAAGTTTTATCTAATCCTTTTAATGAATCGACATAAAGGTCACATATTTCCAATAGATAATCATCATAATTACCTTGTCTTTTATCCCAATCCATAAAAGTGTCTCTAGCATGTTTATACCAATTTTTTTGGTCAATTATATCGTATTTAATTAATTTCTTAAAATGTTCAACCATAAGAGAGTCTCTATAAAGAGTACCATCTATATCAAAAAAAGCTGCTATATTTTTCATAAGACCACCTCAATTAATCATTTCCTTATATTATATTATAAATTGTATCTAAGTTGTTAAAATATATGTATAATAATTTATATATTAAAAAACAAATATTTTAAAGTCTAAAGGGTGTGATTATATGAATTTTAGTTTTGCAAAGGTTACGAATTCTAGACTTATGGGTAGTTTAGGTCTTATAATAAATTGGATAGATGATAAAAATAATCACTTCTGTCAATATTTTCTATTAGATGCAGAGGGATTAGGTTTAGCAGATTATGTAAGTTTAAAAAATCCAACACAAGAAGAAGCTTACATGGAAGAAGAAAGATTAATGGGCGGATTTGGTTCAGATAGAGTTGAATTAACAAAGGATGAATCCTTGTTTTTAGTCTCTCATTTTGGGAATAAAAATCTTTACTATGACAAGTTATTGCCAGGAGATAAAGTTGAGTACATTGATATTATAAAAAATTATAAAACAAATTTAACTATAGAAAAATTATATAACAAAATATGTAAAAGAGTTGATGAAGAAGTTGAATTTATAAACTACATGACTATGCGATTTATAGCATGGGATAGGGAAAGTTTAAAATATTTTTCTGGTAGTGATGAGATTGCAAATATGCATATTACAAATATAAATGGCACATTGCTCAAAAATGTGGTAAGTGATAAAGGTCAAGGTAGGTATATAAGTGAAGCCTTATATGAAGACAATGATGGATATTATATCTGTAAAATTGCTTTTTGTATAAGTAAATGTAATGAAACTGGTTTTAAGATTAATTCTTTATTGGTAACAGATAAAGAAGCAATGTATGATTTTGAGGTATTTGATGAGATTTCTAAGAATGAATTTGTAAGTGTTTATAGTGTAAACTCATCTGAAGAATTTGCTAAAGTATTTTATAGAGATAATCCATTTTTATTAAAAAGTTATATGAATGAAGGTGTATTTTTTACTAGATTTAATTTTAATAATGACCATGTTAAAGAAAATGTGTATATAATAAATAATGATATGAAAGCTATATATTACTTAATGGGAAATAAACTTTTTATTGGCACTTATAATGAAAATGATTGCAATTATATTAATGAGATAAGTCAAGCTAACTATAGTAAATATATAAAGTTTGAAGAGAATTTTTTCTTTGAACAAAATGCGTTATATGATTTTGCAGAATCAGGTTCAATAGATTTTGATGATTTTTTGGAATAATATTTTTGGGCATTATTTAAGCGAGATTAACTGAATTTAATCTCGCTTAAATTAATTTCTATAATATTGGGGGAATATTATGAGGAATACATTTATTATTATGGCCAATTATTGATGTCTTATACAATTTACTTAAAATTACTTAAAAAATATTTTACATTTCTTCCTCATCAAATTCCTCAATATTAGTATTTTGTGGTATTCCTTGCATAGTCATATTACTAGAACCATAAGGAGTAGGAAATATACTAGGAGGCATAGTACTAGGCATAACTACAGGCATACCTTGCATTGTATTATGACATATGACACCTGGTATCATCATAAGTACATTAGGAGGCATATTTTGATTACATGAGAAGTTAGGAATACCCATATTATTGTTCATATTCCATCCCATGTTATTATTCATATTGCCAGACATATTGTTAGGCATACCCATGTTATTATTCATATTGCCAGACATATTGTTAGGCATACCCATGTTATTATTCATATTACCAGACATATTGTTAGGCATACCCATGTTATTATTATTCATATTGCCAGACATATTGTTAGGCATACCCATGTTATTATTATTCATATTGCCAGACATATTGTTAGGCATACCCATGTTATTATTCATATTACCAGACATATTGTTAGGCATACCCATGTTATTATTCATATTGCCAGACATATTGTTAGGCATACCCATATTATTAGATGCATTATAGTTCATGTTATTAGGCATATTATTTGAAGCAGATGTGTTGTAATTCATATTTCCGGATGTATTATTTGTGTTAGGCAAGTTGTTTGGAGAATTACTACTTTTAGGATAATTATTTGCGCTGTTAGGATAAATATTATTTACATTCTGATTATTAGGTATCTTTGTATAACCATTAGAAATTTGTGGGTCATTTCTCAATTCATCTTGGGGAATTTCTTCATTAGTAATATAATCTGCATAGTTAGCTGGGTCTAAGTAAGGCATGTAACTATTGTCTAAATCCTTTTTTTTCTTGTTACTCATATTAAACTTGCACCTCCTAGAAAACTATAAAAAAGTTTACAAAAACTTATTCTAATAATATATATATTAAAAAAGGTGATAATATGTGCATTCTAATTGTTATTAAATAAATAAAAATTATTGTTGCAAATTTAGAAGTGATGGAATATAATGAACATATGAACAGTTATTCATATATTAAAATAATGGAGGATTAAAAATGAGAGAAGAGATAAATGATTGTAATTGTAATGTAATACATGAAGAAATAGTAACAGAAGCTAAATCGACTATGCCAGATGAAGAAATGTTATATGATTTAGCAGAGTTATTTAAAGTATTTGGAGATACTACTAGAGTAAAGATATTATATGCATTATTTGCAAATGAAATGTGTGTATGTGATATAGCAAGTTTATTAAATATGACTCACTCTGCAATATCTCATCAACTTAGAGTATTAAAGCAGGCAAGATTAGTAAAGTTTAGAAGAGAAGGAAAGACAGTGTATTACTCATTAGATGATAGTCATATAAGCCAAATATTTGATTGTGGATTAAACCATATTAGAGAGACTTATAAATGATAACAGAGAGGAGTGAATGTATATGGAAGCAAATAATATAATTAAAAAAGAATTTATATTGGGAGGATTAAATTGTGCACATTGTGCAGAAGAGATTAACAATAAAGTTTCTAAGTTACAAGAAGTTAAGTCTTCCAATTTGAATTTTATAAATAAAAAGCTTACAGTAAATATAGAAAATAGTTTCAATGAAGATAATACTATAGAAAAGATAATAGATATAATAGATTCAACAGAACCAGGTCTTGATATACAAATAAGTTCTAAAGAAAATACATCTAATAGGACATCAATTAAAAAAGAACTTATATTAGGAGGATTAAACTGTGCACATTGTGCAGAAGAGATTAACAATAAAGTTTCTAAATTAAAAGAAGTTGAATCTTCTAATTTAAACTTTGTAAATAAAAAACTTACAGTAAATATACTTAATGACTTTGAAGAAGATAGTGTTATAAACAAAATAAAAGAAATAATAGATTCAACAGAACCAGGACTTGATATACAAGTGGAGTCTAAGGACAAAACAGGGCCTAGAACTTCTGAGAAAGCAATGAGTGCAAATGATACAAATAAGAAAGAATTAATTCCACTTATAATTGGAGCTCTCGTATATATATTTGGTATATATCAAACAGCTACAGGTTATGAAAGTCAATTTAGTAATATAGTATTTATAGTTGCTTATGTAATAGTAGGTGGCGATGTACTTTTAAGAGCAATAAGAAACATATCAAAAGGAAGAGTATTTGATGAAAACTTCTTGATGGCTCTGGCTACAGTAGGAGCATTATTAATAGGAGAATTATCAGAAGCAGTAGGGGTTATGCTATTTTATAAAATAGGAGAATATTTACAAGGTGTTGCAGTTGGTAAGTCTAGAAAGTCTATAACTTCACTTATGCAAATAAGACCAGATTATGCAAATCTGAAAGTTAATTCTGAAGTTAAGGTAGTTTCACCAGAAGAAGTAAATGTGGGAGATATAATAGTAGTAAAACCTGGTGAGAAAGTACCACTAGATGGGGTAGTAGTGGATGGAGTTTCTATGCTAGATACTTCTGCACTTACAGGTGAATCAGTACTGAGAGAAGTTGAAAAAGGTGATGAAATTTTATCTGGAGTTATAAATAAGAATGCTTTATTGAGTATTGAAGTTACAAAGAGTTTTGGAGAGTCAACAGTTTCAAAAATACTTGACCTTGTTGAAAATTCTAGTATTAAAAAATCAAAAACAGAAAACTTCATATCTAAATTTTCAAGATATTATACTCCAGTAGTAGTAATAGCTGCTTTATTGATAGCATTTGTGCCACCACTTGTAATCTCAGGTGAGGTATTTAGTGATTGGGTGTATAGAGGGTTGATATTCTTAGTTGTTTCTTGCCCTTGTGCACTAGTTTTATCAATACCACTTAGTTTCTTTAGTGGAATTGGATTTGCATCTAAAAATGGTATCCTTATTAAGGGAAGTAACTATTTAGAAGCTTTAAGAAGTGTAGATACTGTAGTATTTGATAAAACAGGAACACTTACTAAAGGTGTGTTTAATGTAACTAAATTAAATCCTGAAGGTATATCAGAAGAAGAGTTACTAGAATTTGCAGCTATTGCAGAAGTAAACTCAAATCATCCAATAGCTAAATCTATATTAAGTTACTACAGTAAAAAAATTGATTTAGATACAATAGATAGCTATGAGGAAATAGCAGCTTATGGAATCAGAGTAAAGCATAATGGAAAACTTATATTAGCAGGCAATGAGAAACTTATGAAGAAGGAGAATATATCCTATTCACCAGCTAAAGAAGTGGGTACAGTAGTCTATATTGCTGTTGATAAAGTATACAGAGGTTATATAGTTATATCAGATGAAGTAAAAGAAGATAGTAAAAATGCTATAAGAAGTTTAAAATCAATAGGAATAAAAGAAGTTGTAATGTTAACTGGAGATAATGAGAAAGTAGCAAAAAATATTGCTAAAGAATTAGAATTAGATACAGTTTATTCAAATTTACTTCCTAATGAAAAAGTTGATAGATTAGAATCTTTATATGAAGGAAGAACTGAAAAAGAAAAAATAGCCTTTGTAGGTGATGGAATAAATGATGCTCCAGTACTAGCTCGTGCTGATGTTGGTATAGCAATGGGAGGTCTAGGTTCAGATGCAGCCATTGAAGCAGCAGATGTAGTTCTTATGACGGATGAGCCTAGTAAAATATCTAAAGCAATTGAGATAGCAAATAAGACTAATAAAATAGTATGGCAAAATATAATATTTGCTTTAGGAGTAAAAATTATAGTTATGATATTAGGAGCTGGAGGAATAGCTACTATGTGGGAAGCTATATTTGCTGATGTAGGGGTAGCACTTATAGCAGTAATAAATGCTATGAGGGCTATGAGATAAAGTATAAATATAAACATATACTATTTAAATATATACTATTATAGAAAAACATATAGTAATACAGTAATGAAATATATAATTATAAAGAGAAGTAT
>NZ_JBJOCA010000033.1:0-45011 GCF_045898275.1 Clostridioides sp. GD02404 | reverse complement strand
TAAATTTTTGTATACAATTATAAAAAATCAATAAAAATATATATTATAAGAATAAAATTTAGCACAATTTTAAACAACTAAATGCTACTAATATAAATAAATTATTGATACTAAAATTATACATTAAACTCTTCTAGAACCTTTATTGCGAATCTTGCATTTGGATACGTAATAGACCCACCACCAATTACACCTATTTTTATTGCTTCTATAATTTCATCATTACTCGCACCAGAATTAATACAACCCTCAATATGATAACAAATACATTCATCACATCTACTTAAAATAGAAATAGCTAATCCCATTAATTCTTTATTTTTTTTGCTTATAGCTCCTTCTGAATAAGCTTTATCATCAAGACTTCCAAATACTCTGAAAAATTCATCTGTATCACTTAATTTTTTATTGTAAAACTTTCTATATTCCTTTATTTCTTTAGTATTCATGTTCTACCTCCTATATTTATAAATAATTTTTTATAATAATAGCACACTATACTTATGCTTTCAACATTAAATGCAAATTTTCAAATTATATTCAATAGATTAATTAATATAAGTTTTTAAAATTTTCAATATACCATATTAATTTCATTAAATAATATTTTTTCAGAGCTAAAACAAACATCTTAGTACATTTTAAATTATATATTTTAGCTCTGAAAAGTATTGCATTCATTTAAATATTATGATGATTATTGATTGTATTAGTTATTTTTCATTGAAACTCTGTATATCAAATAAGAATATATAAATGGTAGTATTACAATTACAAAAATTACAAACATATTATAAAAAGGTATGTTAATAAAAGCATTAATAATTAACAATATCCCACCAATAATCCAAATCCATCCAGCTAAACGATGTGTCTTATTCCAATTGTCTTCATCATTAAGAGTCCATGGTGAAATTATTCCCATAGTATTGACTTTCTTTTTAATCTAATAAAACCTTATCTATTATATGAATTTTCTTCTATTATTTCTATATTTTCTATATTTTTTAACACGCTATAAAACATATTAGTATCATTTTAGTATCATAAATTAATTTTATTTATCATCTTCCCAATTCTTAATCCAATTATCCAAATCTTTTATTTTATCTTCTGATAAATCTTCTTCTTCATGTAATGCTGTTAATAGACTTTTTAAAGAGTTGTTATGTAAAAAGCTAAAAAACTTTTTTGTTTCAAATTTTAAATACTCTTTTTCTTTAATAGCTATCATATAATAAGTACATTTACTTGTTTTTTGTGCATATAAAAAATTTTTTTTAACTAGTTTCGATAAAATTGTTAGTGTTGTATTTTTATTCCAATCATATATTTGTTTCATAGCTTCTACAACTTCTCTAGAAGCTATCTTCTCTTCTTCTAATCCCCAAATAAATTTCATGACTTTCAACTCTGATTCAGGTAATTTACTAATTTTCATAGTCTGCACCCCTTTGCCAATATATATATGTAAATTCTATCTCAATAAAGTTTTACAAACAAGATAATTAAGGTAAATATACCCATCCAATTTTTACCAATATTATTTTTTTGAGTTTAGAATACTTCCTTAATGAGATTGACATTTTATTTATTTCGAGTTATTATGAAGTTAACTTCACATGAAGTCAGCTTCATATAGAAAGAGGGTATGGAATGAAAACAAAAGTGCGAGAATTTCGAACAAATATGGGTCTAACACAGCAACAACTTGCTGATTTAGTCCATGTATCAAACAGAACAATTATTTCTATTGAAAAAGAGCAATATAGTCCTTCTCTTATGCTTGCCTACCGTATAGCACAAGTATTTGATACAACGGTTGAAGAACTATGTTGTTTAAAAGAAAATAAAGAAATGGAGGATAAAAAATATGAAAGTAAAAAATAGACGAGGTTTTATAGTAGGTATTATAGCTTCTATGTTATGTTGTGCTAGTATAGTTATTTACTGCATTTTAAAAGAACAAAGATTCCTAATTTCATCATTCCTTTTAATTACAATAGCAATCTTTAATTTTTACAATGCTTTTTCAAGAAAAGGCATTGTTGAAGAATTGCACGATAATGCAGATGAAAGAGACTTATATTTAACAATGAAAACAAGTCATATATTAGTTAAAATTATGAATTATACATTATGTACCTTTACATTTCTTTTCATCATAGCTTATAGTGCATGGAAAAATCAATCACTTCTAGTTATAGCTATAACACTATGCATCATTGAGATTTTTTTATTTGTTGCATATTTACTTATCAATATATTTTTAGAGAAAAAAGAGTAAATACAAGAGGTGATATAAATGTGTTTTAAGACTTATATACTAAAAAGAGTAATAAATAACAAGCAACTAGAAATAACTCGTAGTTTTGACTTAGATAGTCTCATTTGTACTGCAACAGAAATATTGAAAGATAATAAGATTGATTTGATAATTATTGATGAAAAAAACAATGTTGTTTGGAAAAGTAAAAAGAGCATCCCTTATGACAGAAAATGCTCTCTTTATGGTTAACTTAGTAAAGATGGATTGGATGTTCATCTTTACTTTTTTTATTATATCATATAATTTACTCTATGAAAAAGACCTATTTAAATCGTTTTTAAGATATGTTGAGTAAGGTTCTTGATAGTTTATACTATCTTAATGTATTTCAAAAAATAAGCACTCTCTTTATAAGAGTGCTTTGCTTATCTTAAGTTCTTTCCAACTTCATAAATAAATATAATATTTATATGAACGTTTTAAACCAATAAACAAAGGGTACGTATCAAAATAAAAATTTGATACATACCCTTTTATTAATTTCTTATCTTTTCTAAAATTGATTTAAACACTAGTATCTTTGTGATGTACTTATTAATGTTTTAGATTCATTCCCAGCAGAAACTATTACCATAGCTCTATATATATGATTTTTGGAAACAGAATATGAGTTAGAGCTAGAACAAATCTTCCCTCCTATTTTTTTAGAAGATATTTTTATATCCACCCAATTCTCTGATTTTAATTCTTGCAACTTTATAATAATAGAGGTTTTATTGACATTTGATTTTCCAACTACCGATGCATTTATTTTTACATAACCATCAGAAGCTGAAATCCTACAACTGCAATTTAATATAAAAACTGATATTGGAATTATATTTTTCTGACTTTCTTTAGTGTAGAGAATATCGGATAAATTAAGTTCTTCTGCAAAACTAATTAGATTTAATGGTACTATAATTATCGAAATATATAAAAATATTGAAATTATTTTTTTTATTTTCATTAATTAGCCTCCTTAAACTTTCGTTCATGTATATAGCAAATAAGAATCTACATTTTGGACAAAATTTTATCTAATATTTTCTGCAATTTTAATAAATTCTATTTTATCTTTCTTTGTTATTTTTTTCGTCGCTAGTTCTTTAGATAGTATGTATATGTTATTTTTATCATCCCATAATAATTGTTGTGTATTCCCTTTTTCAACGTATTGAGCATAATGATTATCAAATCGAATATTTTCTGTCTTAGTTCCTTCAGTATTTAATGATACAACATCTCTATTCATTTGCATTGTCTGATAAACTATGTAATTATCTAACTTATCTTTGTATGTTATGACAAGATAATCATCTTCTTTAACTCTCTCGACTTCTTTATATCCAAAAGAAATGTACTCAGGCTCTTTGTAAGAATAAGTTTTCTCTATATTAGGATTAATAAAATTATAATCAGTAAATTCCTTATATATTTTTTTCATCATTCTCATCAGATTTTCTGGGAAAGCTTCTGTATTTACAGTTGTTATAGTAATTAGGCCTGTTAAAACTATTAAAAAGATAATTACCACTTTTTTAAAGTATCTATAACATGTATTTTCAGTCCTTTTTTTATCTTTTTTAATAAGTTTATTCAATTTATTTTCAAACTCAAGTGAAAACACATGGTTAATATCTTCATCACAAGGTAGCTCATTCAATACTTTTTCTTCTATTTCAGGAAGTTTAGAATACAATAGTTCTTCTATGTCCAATTCATTCTTATTCATTTACTGGTACCTCCATTTCATATAACAGTTTTTTTAATTTTTCTAAAGCTCTTTTATTTCTTTTGTATAAATTAGCTTCTGTTATATTCAATATCTTTGAGATTTCTTTATTAGAAAAGCCATGACTATACTTTAATAACATTATTTGTAAATCTATCTGAGGAAGCTTCTTTAAAGCTTCTACTAAATTGATATACTCTCCTAGATTTTCAATTGATAAATCTAAGGTATTGAATTTATAATTTTCATCATTAATATCACTTATTTCTTCTCTTTTTCTTCTATTATAGATATTTATAGAAGTTCTTTTTACTATAATAACAACAAATCCTTTAGTTTTTACACTCTTAACATCATCTATTTTGCTTAAATTATCTATTATTTTTATAAATGAATTATGTACAGCATCTTCAGATAAAGACTCATCTTCCAAAATTTGATTTGCCACATAAAACATCAACTTCTTATACCTAATATAGATTTCTTCAAATTTACTTTTATCCTTTTCTGAATCTATAATAGCCAGATACATTAACATAATTAGCAGCCTCCTGTAAATGATTTTACTTTAATAGAATAATTATACAAGATTTCCAGAGGAATATGTGTATTAAACTTAAATTTAAACTATTATATTATAGAATTATAAGAAAAAAAGAACTAGATTATCTAGTTCTTTTTTTCTTATAATCTTATAGGTATCCATTAGTAAAATATGTTATCAAGGTGGCTATAGCTATTAGCAAAATGATTATTATAACTTTTAACCATCTTTTCTTTATCGTTTTTGCTATAAAAACTACTGAAAAGGCAAGAACTATGTTTGATAACAATATTCCAATATTCATAGATATCAACTCATTTCTGTTTATTTCTATTGGTAAACTACTGATTGACAATAATATTCTTCAATTTCTCCTGCAACTCCTATAGTTACCTTTCTAGTTCTTATTTTATATATCATTCCACCTTTTGGGTCTGATACCATAGCCTGAACTATAGAACCTGCTATAACTCCGATTACAGCTCCTCCAACACCTGTAATTAATGCTGAAAGTATACCAATTGTGCCATTAACTCCAGTTGATTTTATAAGTGAAAGGTCTGATTTTTTTAGATATATATCCCATCCACCTTTTACCTTTACAGCTTTTCTTACACCTTCTTTATATCTTGCATTGCTAAAATATCCAGCATCTTTTAGCATCTGGTCAGTAGCAAATCCATTTGCTTTAAGATATGCAGCCATTTCTCCATCTGTCATAGTATATTCAGTTCCTATTGGCGTGTTGTCTTCTAAATCTTTAGTAGTGAGATATGTATGTTCTTGCTTTACAGGTTCCATCGCATTAGCTATACCAGTTAATGGAGTAATACACATAGTTGTTATCATTGTAATTGCAAGTAGATTATTTATTCTCTTTGAATTCATTAAAAAACACCATCCTTTATTATTCTATTTAACTATATAACAAATGAAACTCCATTTTTTAGACATATATATATAATTTTTTTAAAATTCATTAAAATAATTAGATTCTATTGGCAATGGTAATTATCCTCCTAATATCTAAAAATATCCTTTTATTTTTACTATATGCACATAAACGACACAATTTCTAATTATTATAAATTATATATATTTTTCAGTAGCCCCATGCTCTTTTAAGCTCAAATCTTTTTCTCTTAATCTATTATTCTCAGCTTCTAGAAAAAGAATCTCTTTCTCTAGGTTTTGATTCATAGTTTTTAGTAAAATAAGCTCACTATTTAAGTTTGCATTCCCATTTTTTAATGGAGGAAGCTCATTATTTAAGCTTATGTCCCCATTTTTTGGTGGAAGAAGCTTTTCTTCCTTATCTAAAGAATTTATCCAGGACCTTAATGTAAAAAAACGATTAATCATTTCTGGCATGGAAAACATAATAAAGATGCACGACATTATCAGCAATAACAATAGCCAAAACGATTCACTATATATACTTTTATATTGTATAAAAACATCATAAGAGAATATATATGCAGCTATTAAAAATATTGTTATGCTTTCAAGACTATCTTTAAGCCTGCTAAACGAACCATGTATTAATATTCTGAAATAAGAATATGTACCAGGTTTCATATACTTATAAGGAATTTCATATAAAAGTGCTGAAATTACAAATAAAATAAATGCTATTGCACTAAGCACTGTGAAAAAACGTAATCCAACTGACAAAAATAATGAGATATATCTAAGAATTGTATCGCCCAAAATGACTTTTACCATTGAAAATGTATTACTCCAGAAAAAATTGCAAACTGACAATATAATTAGCATCATATAAAAGAATGATTTTATATATGCAATTTTAAGTTGTAGTTCATGTTCATCTTTATTTAAAAACCATGTATAAAAAGCTACCATATTTTATTGTTTCCTTTCAAATTTTAATTTGTATATTCTCCATACTACACAGATAGTTCGCCCTAAATTAATTATAAGTTCTATAATCTCCAATTTGCAATAAAAAGTAGCTAAAAGCTTCACTAACTTTTATTTTTAATATTATAAACTTTCGTTCCTTTGGGCATGGAAACACAAAGATATGATTTTCTTTACAGATTTAAAAATCTCCTATATGCTGGAATTAGTTAATAAATTTTCAAGAAAATCTATGTATATTCTACATCACCACAGAAAATAATATGATGAATATTTCAATAATAGAGATATAGCATATGCAATTGAAATAAGCGAATTCATTAAATTTGATACAGGCATAAACCCAAAGGAATATAGATAACTTCATAGCTCCACAATCATATAAGTATATAATTGACACTCCACTAGGACTAAAGAAATTTGAGCTTCAAAAATAGCAATATACTAAATGATTCACCATATATATTTGTATAAAAGCAATAAAAGACCACCTAAAAAGGTGGCTTTTTATATTTTAATTTGTTAATTTTTGTAATATTCTATATACTCTTTATACTCATTATTGCTATACTTTAATGTAAGAAGATTAAATATAATATGAATTGGTGATTATTTATGAAAAAGAATCTAAATACTTTCTTATGGTATGTATTAGGTATATTTCTTTCAGGCTTTATACTATCATTACTATTTGATAAATGGCTATACTTAGTTTCTTATATACCTACGCTTTAAAAGGTAGCAACTATATTAAGTTGCTACCTTTTAATCATCAATGCTTAAATTTTGATACTCTAAAATTTTTAATTTGAGACTTGAATAACTGTTCAATCTCATCAACTACATTCTGTATCTTATTTTCATATCTTGAATCATAATATATATTTATCTCACCTATGCTATTTATACTTATAGAATAATCTTTCTTACATTTAGGAAGATAGTTTCCAAATAAAATAACTACTATCCCCAAAATCAATCCTGTATAAAAATTAAACTCCAAACTAATTCCTGTTGAATACAAAACCATCATTATTTGTAAGATGACTGCAAGTATAGCGACTCCCCATTTTGATAAATTTTGCATGACATTTGAAAAATTAGCCTTTTTAGGTTCATTTTCAAGTCTAAACCATGTATACAAATGAACACATAGCATTAGTAATGGTACCCCAAAAGCTGCTATAAATTTTGGAGCATAATTATCTGGATTTCCATAAGTATCAAAATGAATTGCAACTTCATTTGGTAGTATATTGTAAAAATATATTGATACAATAAATGGTATAAAACATATTAATGTAGATAAAATAAATTGTTTATTTATCGCTTTTTTCATTATCTTTTTCTCCCTTCTCCATAAATTGTGAAAACCAAAGCATAACCTCTTCAAAAACCGAAATGTTTATTTCATAGAAAATAAAATTTTTATACTTTGTCTCAAATATGAGTCCTGCCTTTTTTAATTGAGATAGATGATAAGAAATTGTGGCATTTGTCATATTAAATTTTTCACTAATTTCTCCTGCTGACATTTTATTCCCCCTTAACATAAGTAATATTTCTCTTCTTACAGGGTCTGAAAGAGCTTTAAACGTTTCTGGAAAACCCAACACCATCACCTCTCTATTTAGAATTTCATCTAATTAGAATATAGCATAGGTATTATTATATTTCAATATCTATTTAGATTTTTTTCTAAATACTTATTTTAAATTATCAAATAAAGTTTTTATTTTCTTTAAATAAGTTGATTTTACTTACATTTTATTTCTATTCAAATATCTTAACTTCAAAAAATAAAAGAGCCTAGAAGTTAACTCTAGACCCTTATATTTTATATATTTTCTATATTTAAAATATAATGCATACAATTATGCAACATATTCATATTTTGCTTTGTATTCTCTCATTGCATCATTCCAAGCTTCTTGTACTGTTACACCTTTTTTATTGGCGATTTTTTGTGCCAATTCGATTATCTTCATAGCTCTTCTTGATATATTCATAAACAACTCCTCCTACAAATTATTATATATTTCATATAAATAAAATTAAAATTATATTTTTTTAATATATAATCTTTCTATATATAATATTACAATTTATATGTGTATTACATATGAACTATATTAGAAGATAATTAGAACTTTTAAAAGTCATTTGATATATTTTAATATAATAAAATCACAACTACTTATAAAATTTAAAAGTTAATCAATTAAAATAACGTTTGATACACTAATTTTGTGACCATAAACAATGCCATTACTAAAAATATTGGTTTTATCATCTTTGAACCTTTTTTTATAGCAACTTTAGCACCCACATAAGCTCCTATTATCATTACTAATGCAAACACTATAGCAATTTTGTAGTATACTTGACCATTGATTATAAACAATAATAATGATGTTATGTTACTTGTTAAGTTTAATATTTTTGTATTTGCAGAAGCATGTAAAAAATCATATCCATATATTTTTATAAATCCAAAAGTTAAAAAAGTACCTGTACCAGGTCCAAAAAAACCATCATAAAAACCCATTATAAGAGCCATAATCATACCTAATCTTAGATTTTTCTTATTAATACCTTCAAAATTATCTTCTTGACCTAAGTTTTTAGAAATAAAAGTGTAAGTAGCCACTATTAAAATCATTATTACAACTAAAACATTTAATATATCTTCACTTATTGATAGTACACATCTTACACCTAAAATACTACCAATAATAGTAAATGGTACTAATTTCTTTAAAAGTTCATTATTAGTTTTACCAGATTTTGAGTATCTATAAGCACTACTTATACAACCTGCTGATGCAGCAAATTTATTTGTACCAATAGCAAGATGTACTGGCACTCCAATCGCCATAAGAACAGGCATACTTATGAGTCCACCCCCTCCTGCTATAGAGTCTACAAAGGCAGCTAAAAAACCTCCTATGCATAAAAAAATAATTACAAGCATAAAACTCCTCCACATATTCTATCTCAATTTTATTAACAACATATATCTTACTTATGTTGTAATATTATTCTATTTTATTTGTTTATTGTTGTTATTTTTTACAAGTGTTGGTATCTCAATGTTTTATTAAGGTCAGTTTTGTTGTTTATGTTTTATTGTGCTTAATTCAAATTTATTCTATTCTTTATTTTCGGTGGCAAGATGGTGGCAAGTTAGATTTTGTCACCATTTATTTTTAAGAAATATAGTTCATTAATATAAATATAGAAAGGAGGTGAAAAGATAGATAAAACAAACTCGCCAAAGTTAAAACTGCTCTCTATATCTTACCTATTTTAATAAATTTAATTGATAAACTAATTAAGTTATTAAAAGATTTATAGTTTTATAAGCTAGGAAGAATTTAATCTTCTTCCTAGTCATTTCTTCCTAGATATTATAACACATTTTCTATAAAATATAAGTGATAAAGTTTACAAAATCTGTATTGTCATAGTTGCTATAACTATAGTAATAGACATAATACTTTTATTTTTGCATTTTAATACTAGCAATATAATAGGATTAATAATAAGCATTTTATTGTTAATATTTGTTACATTACAATATAAAAAAAGAGGGAAATAGTTTGGAGCAAAAAGAATCTGAAATAGTTTATAGTAAAGGTGGCTCAGGTACTTATTCTGCTAAAATTTCTTTACCTTTAAGCCAACTTGAAAAAATGAGATTTACAAGGGAAAAACGTAAGGCAATAGTTATTTTTGATGAGGAATAATTTTAAAATAAGTAGGTGTAATGTAAGCATCTACTTATTTTTATTATATTTTGTATTTCATATTAATAGATTTTATAAATTTATTGAAAAATATGGATAAAAGTGTTGCATATTACGCCCCGTAATGTTATAATATATTTATAGATAAGGAGGTGACAAAATTAAAAACTAAGAAAGGAGGACAAAGAGAGTGGGGAGATTAGAAAGAAGAAAAAATAAAAAAGAGAACAAATTTAATATACTTAAAAAAGTTCTCTCTTTTATATTATTAATACTAAATATAGCTCTTACAGTTTTAAGACTAATTAAAGAACTATAAGAGTTAAGCCTAGAAGGAAATGCACTTCCTTCTAGGTGGTTTCTTTCTAATATTATAACATACTTTCTAGAATACCATGAATAGAAAATTTTACAAAATATGTATTGCTGTTGTTTTAATAACTATAGTATTTGATGTAATACTCTTAATAAAAAGTTTTGATATCTGGAATATCATTGGCTTATTAATAAGTATCTCACTATTAGTTTTCTTTACAAAAGAATTAAAAAAGGATGGAAATTAAATGGAGCAAAGAGAATTAAATATAAGTTTTCATAAGAGTGGAAATGGATACACTACCACTAGATTATCTTTACCTATCAATTGGGTTAAAGAATTGGGTATATCTCAAGATGAAAGAAAAGTTATAGTTACACTAGAAGATGGTAAAATAACTATTGAAAAAGCTGAGAATGATTAAAAAAAGGAGGTGGTAACTATTTTAGTTGCTACCTCCTAATCAGTTTATTTGTTTATAAAATCTAATGCTTTATAAAGGGTGTCAAATCTATCATTACCCTTTATCATAGTATATTTTTCTGTCGTTATGGAACTTATCTTATTACATGCTCCTCCTCCTACAACATATAGATTCTCGGTTTTGAAGGGTTTATAATCTTTTATATCACAAACTAAGCATTCTTCTTTTTTATATCCCCAACCAATTACAGTCGCAGGTATCTTATCAACTTCGCCATCGTAAACTATTGTATGTTTATACATGATTTTATCCTCATTATTTATATTTTTATTTAATATGCCTTCTGCAATTAATCTCGCTACTGTATTTTTGTATTTAATATAATAATCTGTATCAGCCTTACTATCTACAAAACAAGTTTCAATTAATATTGCTGGTGCTTTTGTGTGACTAAGCCAGTAAAGACCTCTTACATCTGTTTTTGCGCCCCTATTTTTAAATACAGTTGATAATTTTGAATTAACTCTCTCAGCATATGTTTTACCATTATTAGTTTTATATATTGTTTCTATACCCATTGGATTTAAGGTTGCACTATTTGCATTAAAATGAATTTGTACTGCTAAATCTACATCTTGTCTGTTGGCTATTTGACATTGTTCTGCTAAGTAATTATTGGATTTATCTATCTTACCTGTATATACAGTTGCTCCACCCTGTTTTAACCATTTTACTATTAAGTCAGTTAGTATTCTATTTTCTTTTCCTTCATCTATATAACCTACTGCTCCAGTTCCTTTTCCTGTTAGAGTATGCCCTGGTACTATTGCTACTTTCATCATTTATCACCTTCTTTCTGTAGCATTACCTTTATATCTGTTACATCTTCCTTTATTTCCTCCACATCAGTTTTCATTGCTCCCATTTCAACAAGTATATTTTTATTGATTTCCTGTTGTTGTGTAGATAGTTCGATAAAGTTTTCTACTGTCTTTTTATACATGTCTCTATCTTCTTTTTTCTCTTGCATAGTATTTTTGAATAATAAAGCACATAAGATTCCTATTGCTCCTAAACTACTTAATTCTGTTAATAATTTTTCCATGATGACCTCCTACTAAAATTGATATAAAAAAAGAACCTGTGTATTTTAGATAATAGGTTCTTTTGGTACTTCTTCTTTATTTATCATGTTTGTTAATTCTGTATATTCATTCTCTTTAATTCTATTTAATGCATAGAATACATCTAACTTGTTTTGCAATTCTTCTTTAGTTTCATAATTTTTTTGTTCAATCATTCTTTTTAAAATATTATACATATTCTTACCTCCAAATTTTTATAACTTTATAGCATATTATTTGTGTTAAGTTCTAACATAGCTATTCTATAAGCATTATCTATTAAAAAATTGTCTTGCTCTTTTTGATTTTCTTTTAAAATTGTACTTTCATCAAGTGGTTGTTCTGGTTTGACTGGATTGTTTTGTAATTCTAACCATTCATTATAAGACTGTTCACCTGTTTTAATAATTTCTCCTTTGCTTATTAAAGGTGTCCACAATTGTCCACTATCTGTAATAAAAAAATTATCAATTCCTATATTGTCAATTTCTTCTTTTGAGAAATTATGCTCTTTTATTATTTTAAATTTCACTTTATCCATACTTTAAACCTCCAAATTTACAACAACACTAATTAAAATTCCTTTATTCGTAATATCATGACCTGGAGTTAACATTAGTATAGTATTATTTACACAAGCTATCCCTACAGTGTCAACTTGTTCACAAGAAGAATTCATAACTGGACAAGAATAGTTTTGTCTTGATATACCTAAAGGTAATTTAATTATTGCTTCTTCTAAAACAGTAGATGATGTATTTTTTGTCACAATCATGTTTACAAATAAGTACTTTCCTACATTTGTAATAGTAGCTGATTGCCATACTTTATCCCATCCATTTATAAATTTAAAATCAATATTATTTTCAGTTTTAATTATTGATGTAATTTCTTTTAAATTTTCTCTAATAACTTCTATATGACTACCTAAATTTTGTGTACTTTCAAAACTAATATTTGGAGTTATAGCCCCAGCATTACAAATAAATCTAGTTTGATTATCATATTGTTCTAAATTTAATGATGTCAATTCAATTTCTCTTGGTGTTTCTAATTCATAAATTATTTTTAAAGGGCTTTTCTTTAATTTTTCTTTAAAATTAGCAATACTAAAAGGAGATATCAAAGTATCTACTATATCTATTACACCTATTCCATTTTCTGTTGATATAGATAATGCTGATTCAGTTTGAACATTATATATATAGTCCACATAAGATTGCTTGTACAAGTTAGTTACAAACTTAGACATATCTAATCTTAATACAGATATATCTAAATTTAATCTAAACTCATACATTCCATGAACTTCTATCCAATTTTCATTACCATTAAAAACTATTTCTTCACATCTTTGTATTAGTTTATATGAACCATTTTTGTAGACTATTTCATCTCTTATTCCATTTGGTAAGCTTCTTAATGTGTATGGAATTACCTTTTTATCATATTTATTTCCTTTAGTTATAATTGTTTTATTACCATCATCATGCAAATCTTTTATTATAGTAACTTTTAGATATTTTGCATTTTTAGGACTTCTAGTAACATAAAAAATATCTTTATCTCCTATTATTCTTTCATTTAATGGTGTTGGTATAAAACTCTTATTTATATCATACCAACAAATATTTCTACTACAATTATAAAAAGTATACTCTGTATTTGGTTCTATTTCTATATAGTCTAGCGTATATTTATGATTCCTAGCTTCAGAAATAAGTTCCTCTCCATTAAGATATTGTAAAATATAATTATCTTTAAAATCGGAATTCTTATTAAAAATATTAATTCCACTATATTGATAACTTAAAAGTTCTATTTTATCTCTTTGCCCAACACTTAATAGTTCATTAGAGTAATCTATATTAATATCTGTATAATCTCCTTCTAATATGGTAATTTTCAAACTTACTTCATAACCAGATGCAAGTGTATCATTATCTAAAACACTCCTTAAAGCCACATTACAATCACTTAAGTCTGATATTGTTGTGAATGTATATCTGAATTTCCCAATCACTCCTCCTAATATAGCTATATTTGTCAGATTAGGAATAAATACTGAATTTTCTTCTCCTAAACTATGAATATATATTCCACTTGTACTAGGTAAAGTATTTTTATCAACATCAACTATTATTGTATATATAGTATCTGGTTTATATAAAGTATAATTGGTAGTAAAAAAATTAGAATATCTTATATCATTTTCTGTTAGTATGTTTATTTTTCCATCTAAAAAAGTGGCTTTCCATAAAGAAAAATCTGAACTAGTTTTTCCCCATAAATCAATTAGTGTCTTACCTTGTATGTTAAAATTAGTTAAATATCCCTTCTTACTGTTTTCTATAGAACATTCTCCATTATCTGCCACATAAGAAATATTAGGCACTTCTTTTAAATTCTCTATATCTTCAAACCTTTTATTTGTATCAACTGGTAAATTTAATATCTTTTGTCTAGCTTCTTCATTTAACAAATTATATTCTCCTTTCCATTTAATGAAATAAAAAAAAGCCTTAAAGCTCTCTTTTAATCCAATATATAGCTTCCATTAAAAATTATCCTAGTGCTATTTTTATTAACTATTGCTAGTTTTATATATCCTTCTGGTCTTATTTCCAAAGACCCTAAGCTCTCCCCACTATCAAATATTTGTATTGGTGCAATCTTACTTGGTGTAAACTCTTTAGGTAAATAAACAATTATTGTACCTGCTGTAAATAGACCATCTTTAATTACGGAAGAAATTTGAACAACATTACCTATCTTGCTTAATATTAATCCTTGGTGTATATCATACGCTTTTTCCCATCCATTTAGCAACTTATCAGATAAATCTATGGTTTTACTATAAGTATATATGTTTTCTAAAGTATTAATTTTTCTTTTTAAAATTTCTATATTATTACCAAAATTTTGAGTTAAATCAAAACTTACTTTTGGTATTATACTTCCTGTAGATAGCAAAAATTTTGTTTTATCTTCAAATGTTTGCATACTTAAATCCACAAGTTCAATCTCTTGTGGTCTTTCTAATGGATATACAACTGTAATATTATTACTCTCTAACCAAGTTTTAAAGGTTTCCAAACTATTAGCTTTTGTCTTAGATATTCTTATCATTGTTTGATAGTTATTATTTGCACCACTTGCTATACACTCATAATCTGAGTTAGATAATTGAAGAGCTGACACTTCTTTAAATTTATCTGATTTTAAGATACATGTATTCTCATTAGAATTAATTACACCTAAATTTGTTGTGAAAACAATAGTGTTGTCTTTTTCTATACTGGTATGAATCCCCCAAGTTTCCTGTCCATTTAGAATTGTTTCTTCGCATTTTTGTACTAATTTATAGCTATTATTTTTATAAACTATTCTATCCTTAATTTCATCAGATAAATTTCTTAATATATATGGTATTATTTTTATATTGCCTTTTTTATAAATATTCAATGGGAAATAAAACTGGTCTGTTCGTGCATAATACAATCTAAAATGAGTACAATCAGTAGGTGTTTCAAAGTTATTTGAATTTAATATAACTGATTTAAATATGTTATTCTCATTCTTAAATTGAATTTGTTTTCTATTACCACCTAAGAAATAATATTCTACATTTGGATTACACTCAATCCAATTTGTAGTTATACAAGGCATTCCTTGTATAAGCTCTTCCTCTAATGAGTTTCCATTAAAATATCCATCTTGATAAGTTCCATCAAATAGATTTTCTCCTTGATAACTCAGAAGTTTTATATTATCTCTTTGTCCAACACTTTGTAATCCATCAAAATATTTAAAGTATTTTATATCTTCACTTGTATAGTCACCTTCTAATACTAACATTGCCTTTGATATTTTTTGTTTATCTATATCAGTTTCTCCCCAACCATCAGATGTATGACCATAACACATAATTTCTGATACAGTAATATTAGTATCTGGAATAATATATAGTACTTTACTCTTTGGTGGAATTGTTATATCTCCAATATTTCCATAAGTGTATTTTATTTGTTTATCACATAGATTTATAAAGGTATAAGCTTTAGCACTTTCAATATATCTAAATGGATTATTATATCTAACTCCATCTGTGATATAGATATTATTAGGATTAGCTAAATTAACTAGCGTCTTACCTTGTATATTAAAATTAGTTAGATAACCTTTCTTACTATTTTCTATAGTATATTCTCCTATATCTGTACTACATTTTATATTGTCAACTTCCTTGAGATTTTCTATATCATCAATTTTATTTTCTAAGGATTTTAATAAAGCTTCTATCTTTATAGAAGAATAAGTGGTTGTTTCAGTACTTCTATTATCATCAATTGTTGCTGAAACCATATTTATGACTGAGTTTCCATTTACAATTATACATTCAAGTTCATTGTTTGATTCATTAAAAACTTTTAGCCTATTATCATCTAAAATTTGATATGAACAAAATATATTGTTATTGGTAGTCTTATCTATTAAACTTACAAGTACTTTTCTAGTTACAAGATTATGTTCAACTATAGCTGTATATGTACTTTCGTCTAATATCCAATCATTTGTTGATATATCTTTAGATATAGCTACATTAGTGCCACCTTGAATTAATTTATCTAAATCTTCTTTGCTCGCTTTCTTACTAAGTTCTAGGTTAATATTATCCTGTTCATTATTTAGTTTATTAATATTTTTTACTACATCTTCATTTAACAATTAATCACCTTCTTTGCTCTAAATAAACTATTTAAAAACGCATGTAAAGAACATAAATTTCCTATAGTTCCTAGACTACTTGAGTGTGTAACTAATTCTTCCATTTTATTTTCTCCTGTTTTTTATCGTTTTATTTTTATATATTAATTATTTAGCATAAACCATATAGCCCCAAGTACCCGAGTCTCCAGTTTCCGTAAAAGCACATCCTCCTACGCATACATACCTCGCTGATTCTCCTCTTCCTGATGAAATTTGTCCAATTGTTGTTGTTATAGTTCTTACTATGACCTTATTTTGTAAATGAGCTATATTACCAGTTGTTGATGTTCCGTTGCTCCATGAACCTATTAACAAACTCATGTATAGACATTGATCCGGGTCGTTGCTTGTTATCATTGCCCCACTTGCATTTGAGATTCTATTCCCACTGTCTATATATGTAGCTGTTCCTTTCGTAAAATATGTTGAGTTCGTAACAGTAGTTTCAATATTATTGTAATACGCTTGTAAATAAGGAGAAGTCGCTAAGCTTGTTCTAGCATTACTTGATTTTAACATCATATTTAATGCTACTGGTGTTTTTGTTATTATATTCATTGCATTACTATTTTTCATAAAAACATTCATTGCATTGCTGTTATTCATAACTTGACTGATTGCACTAGTACTATTCATAATTATAGTCATAGCATTAGTGGAATTTGCAATACTATTAAAAGCATTTGAATTATTCATGATTGCAATGAACGCCGTGGAATAGCCAATAATTGCATTTATAGCTGTTGCATTCGCTGAGATTTGAGCCATTGCAGTTCCGCTACTAATGCACATATTTAAAGCTGTAGAATTCTTTATCATTCTATTAATAGCATTTAAATTCCCACTGATAGTCTTCATCATGTTAGTATTATTTACTATAACATTTAAAGTTGGTGTACTAGTTAGAATTGCATCTATAAACATTGAAACATTAACAAGTGCATTTGCCATATTCGCATTATCCATTATCAAATCAGCAATATATGCGAAATTAGAATTATTTTCTTTTATGACTTGTATTTTATCATCTATTTTTTTATAATTTTCGCTTATTTCTTTTAAGAATGGGAATACATCTTCTTTATACATATTCGTGTTGCATTGTTCTTTTGATGCATCTACATTTGTTTTAATATTGTTAGTATAATTAAAAACTGTCACTAAAATCCCTTTAGAATTTATAATTTTAGGCATTATTACTCCGCTTACTTCATTGTTAGTTAATATCTTATTTATAGAATTAGAATTAGCTATTAATGTTTTTACAGCTTCAACATCTTTTAATATTTCCATTACTGAGTTTTCGTTCGTGGCAATTTGCGTCATAGCTTCATCGCTGTTAATAATCGCATCCCTAATGACATTATTTTTTAAAATCGCTTTAATAACTATTGGCTCCGCTGTAATTCTTAAAATATATTGACCCAGTAAATCCATTGCGATTGAACTCACCACAACTGCATCCATGCTCGATTTACACATAGTTAAAGCTACTATTGCATTACTATTATTAAGTATTGCATTAGTAGCTTCTGTATTTGCCAATATTTCCTCTATAGTTGTAAGACTTTCTAAATCAGTATTATTTAAATTGAAAGTAGAATTAAACCACATGCCTATGCTTGACTTTTCTTGTTCCCTTGTAACATATCTATCATACCCTGCTTTAAATTTTTCCTCTAATGAATTGTAATATTCTATAGTCATTCCCTTTACTACATTATCAGCATTTCCTAAACTAAATATATCTGTTCTATAAAAAGCATTTAATTGCTCGCCTAATTTAGTGCTTTTATCAAACAGGTTATCTATGTCTGTTTCTGAAAAAGCTGCATATACTACTTCTCTAATTCCTCGATTAGAAAATAGATATAAACTATTTAAATATAACTCTTCCCATATTCTAATATTACCATCATAAAGTACATAACTGTCTAGTTCATTTAGTTTTAAATCATTCAAATAGTTTAAAAAATTCAAAGGTTCGCCTTGTATGTCACTGTTTACCTTATATACCTCTGACCAGCTCATTAAATCACCCCTTCACTTGTAACAGATTCTTGTATCATTCCATTTTCAAAATTAGTTATTGTTGTACTGATTAATATATCATTTATATACTTTTCTTTTGATATAGAACCATTAGCATTAAACTTTGTAATATACTTGATATTATTATCTAATACCTCTGTTATAGAGCCATTCGTATTAAATTTTGTCTCTTTATTTTTAAAAGTATCTAATTCAGAAAGTTTTTCTTTTTCTTCAGTTGTATAATCTTCTGTAGAAAGTCCTTTTCCTTCTACTTTCTCAACATATATATCATGAACATGTTCTAAATTGGCTTTTTTATCTAATCCATCTTTTAATAGTCTTTTTATCTCTATGCTAGAGTAAGTACTTTCAAGAGATTCTATATCATCATTAATAGTGAATTTTATAAGTTCAATAGTTGAACCACCATTAACTACAGTAATTTCAATATCTATAGCAATTTCATTAAATAATACTATATTATTATCATCTATAATTTTATAAGATGTAATCAAACTTTTCTTGTTAAGTTTATCTATAGAAGATACTAGTATTTTTTGAGTAACAAGATTATGCTCCACTGAAAGTTCAAATCCTCCATCAACTTCAATCCATTCAGATGTATCATATGATTTATTAAATGCTACATTTATTCCACCAGCAATAAGCTGCTCTATTTTTAAATCTAGTTTATTAAAATCATAAGTTAATCTCTCTTTTAAAGTATCTTTTATCTGACCATCTGTTGTTTCTTTTGATTGTAATATTTCTCCCGCTGTATCTAAATTTTCTAATTCATTGAACCTTTTTTCAAACTCAGTTATTTTATTGCTAACAGTGGTTGTCATATCTGTTTTAGCAGTATCTACTTCAATTATTTTATTATCAACCTCATCTACTTTATCATCTACTTTTTTCTGCATATTAATTATAGATGTTTGCCTAGTTGATTCATTTAATTCTCTAGTTTCCTCATTACTTTTTCTAAGTTCTTCATTCTCTTCTCTTTTAGTTTCTGAACTTTGTCTTGTTATTTCATTTGCTTTTCTTGTTTCTTCATTAGTTTCCCTTGTTGTTTCACTAACTTTTCTAGATTCTTCATTAGTTTCCCTTGTTGTTTCACTAACTTTTCTAGATTCTTCATTAGTATTTCTAGTTTCTTCACTAGCATTTCTTACTTCTTCACTTGCTTTTCTTGTCTCTTCATTTATATTTCTAGTTTCTTCGCTAGTATTTCTTACTTCTTCACTTACTTTTCTTGTCTCTTCATTGCTTTTTCTTAGTTCTTCATTTTCTTCTCTTATATCTTCATTACTTTTTCTTAGTTCTTCACTTTCTACCCTTTTAGTTTCTGATTCTTGCCTAGCTACTTCACTAGTAACTCTTGTTTCTTCACTAGTGTTTCTTACTTCTTCACTTGCTTTTCTAGTATTTTCATTTGATTCCCTTGTTTCTTCACTAGTTTTTCTTATTCCCTCATTTGATTCTCTAACTGTCTCATTGTTTTCTCTTGTTTCTTCATTTGTATTTCTAGTTTCTTCACTTGACTCTCTGACTATCTCATTGTTTTTTCTTATCTCTTCATTAGCTTCTCTTGTTGTTTCATTTGTCTTTCTAAGTTCCTCATTAGCTTCTCTAGTCGTTTCACTTGTCTTTCTAGTTTCTTCATTAGTTTCCCTAGTAAGCTCTTGCGTTTTTCTTATTTCCTCATTATCACATCTTTCAGCTTCATTACCTTTTCTTTGATTTTCACTTTCAATTCTTATATCCTCATTGCCAACTCTTACATTTTCAGAACTTATTCTAATTTCTTCATTAGATTTTCTTACATTTTCATTTTCTTGTCTTTCTTCTTCATAACTTAATACATTCAATATGTCTTTTATTATATCCCAACTAGGCTCATCCTCTATTGCATTTCTATTTATACTTTTTTCAACTTTTATTATTGTAGAAAATGTAGTAACTACCTTGTCATCTTTATATAAAGTTATCTCAGAAGCAACATCACCTTCCTCTGAAAGCTCTATATGACTTAATTCAGTATAAACAGTTGAACCTTCTATAGTACAATTCTTCTGAGTAACTCTTCCACTTGGTAAACTAAAAAATGCTAATGCTGTATATTCAGTTAAATCAACATCTATAGAATCTTGTACTATCCTCATGTTATAAGATACATTATTATCATTTTGCTTATATCTAGCTATTTGATACATCTTTGTATTGATGTCTACAATATAAATTCTATCTCTCAAGATTTATCACATCCTCTCTATGCATCTATTCCTCCATTAAACTCTTCAACACTTTCTTTTAACCAATTGTAGCAAGCTTGGACTTGATTTACTCCACTTATATCCAGCGTATTTGTATCTAAATATAAAGCAAAATCATCTTCCTTCATCATATAGTTTTTAACAATTATTGGTTGCTTATTATCTAATCTTCTTTGCTCATCTTTATATCCAGCAATAAATACATTACACTTTTTTGCACCATAACTACTATTTATTGTTGTTATCCTCCAATAGTTAGCAGTTTGACCCATTGCATTTGTTATATCCTTAGAAATTGCCATGTTGTTCTTCTCCTCCCATTATTGAAAAATATTCATGTTCTTTATCAATTCTACTTCCCTTTACACTAAAGTCTACTTTCCCAGTATATCCAGATACTTTAAAATATCCATTCTGCTTTTCTACAACTTCAACTTTTCCATTAGAAGGAAATACTGCATATCTTGAAATAGCTTTAGCATAAGTACTGTCTAATTTAACTATAGTTCCTGTTTCTTCTACTTCTACATCAAATAAAATATCTTCTATTAATGTTTGAGGACTGTCAACTGGTGACATACCAAAAATAGTCCCATCAATTTCAATAGAACCTCCTTTTTTAGTCCCATCATCATAAAAAGCGTGTCTTTCTCTTCCATCACAATAAATTGCAGCAGTTCCATCATTCCATGCTACAAAACCAGTCTCTTCACTCTCTGTATACAGTCTTAAAGCTCCAGACATATCAAAAACTGCACTATCCCATCTAATTTCATCTTGATAAAAATAAACTTTTGAACGAGAAAAGTTATTATAAATAGTTGTACTACCTATATAAAAATTTACCGAAGAACCATCTACAGCTACATAATGACTTCTATCATACTGAAATCTAATTGATTTACCTATACCAACCCCATTTAATGCAGTAGCATCTATTGCACATTCAGCTCCATTACCTGAAAAAAGTAATATTCTTGGGTTTGATGAACTAGCACCTATTCTGTCACATAAAATAGTACCTGTATCTATATAATCAGCATTTATATATAATCTACTTCCACTTAAATATATTCCACAATTTCGATTCCCTGTTAATGCATCAAATACTGCTTTTTGGTCACTAGTTAAAACACTTTCATAGTTGTTTTTATCACCTATAGACAATTCATTAGCTCTTATATTAACTTTTCCATTGCTATCCACTTGTAAAGTTATATATCCATCATTATCTCTCACAGTTAAATTTCTACCATTTATAAATTGCCCCTCTAAAGTACCAGTTCTAATGTAACTTGCATTTAAATATAACTCATTCCCAACCATATATAGTCCTTTAGCAAGACCATTATTAGTTAATTTGTTAAATATCTCAAGTTGAGTTATATTATCTATTTCTCCTCCTATAATTGACTCTAGTGACTTCCCTTTTAATGTAAATGTTGTTGCACCTATATGAACATTTCCAAAACTGTCTATATTTAAAGTTGTTTGGCTGTTTCCATCAACCACAACTAAATTTTTAGCTTCAATATACTGCCCTTTTACTTTTCCTACATTTATCTTATCTGCATCTAAATCTCTTATAACTGCATGACCTATAGCTGCTTCTTCAAAATATTCAGCTGCATCACTTAACTTCCTTGTTGTTGCACTAACTTCATTTGAAAATTCATTATAGTTATCATGTGTATTTCCAGCTCTGACTCTGTAATACCAAGTTTGCATAGGTTTAACTTCATGTAGTAATGAACTTGCTTGACCCACATATATCCTATTTGTATATCCTATTGTATCTGGTTCAAATCCTTTTATTTGGGATGCATATACTTCATAGTTATAGTATAGTTTATTGTCAAAAGTCCAATCTAACTGAATCATACTCCATAACCCTAGTGCTGTTACATTTGATGGCTCTGGAAGTGTATCTGGAAAATTATCACTTTCAATTACAATATTATCTACATTATTTTGAACCTTATCTATTTTTTCTTCTAAATCATCTATTCTTTCATCTTTAAAATGATTTACTAAGTCACCAATTTCAACCGAATTATATTTTTTTAATACTGGATTATATTCCGTTTTTACTACCCTTGCAGTAGCATTTATACCTAAGTTATAATCTCTAACTATTATTTCATCATCCATATTAACAGTCTCAAGCATCTTATAACTTTTATAATCTTCTGTAGTTGATAAATCTACAAATTCAACTTTGTAAGTAACTTTAGGTAAATCAACACTATTTTTAACAAAATAATCTTTGCACTTATTCCTTAAGCTTTCTTCATTTTTCACATCATCATCTGTAAAATCAACTGCAACAATTCTTTGAGTTGGATAATTATTTATATATTTGCTTTCTATATATTTTTCTGATAGTGTAATTTTCTTATTTTTACCACTTTTTTTAGTTGCATATGGATATATCTTAGTTATGACTTCCTGTGTATCATAAGTTGCTGTAAGACCTGTTATATTTTTCCTATATGCTAGTAATACATTATTGCTTTCTCCAATATTATTTAATAAACTTATATTAAAATTATCTCTCTTTAATTTAGATTTGTTGTTAAATAACTCTTTAATATCAGATATAGCATTGTGTGGACTTACACATGATATCGAAAAATCTTTATTTCCAGTTATATCTGAATATCCTACAAATCTATTTTCTTCAGTACAGGACCTAAATATTTGATTAAGAACCTCCTCACAAGTAACATTTTTAAGTTCTAAAGTCTCTATAAAATTATTTAACAAGTCATAACTAATATGTTCTGCTTTAACTAATATTTTTCCATCAAGTTCTTTAGAAATATAGTAAATCCTAAATAACTGATTTTTAAGTTTTGGAGAAGCATCAGCCATAAGTATTTTATTATACTCAATTTCATCAAATAAAAAAGAGCCCACATAATATGTAAACTCTAACTCAAACAACCCATTTAATTCTTCTGTAACCTTTGCTTCAACTGCATCTTTTAATATTCCTAATCCATTGTTTTTAAAATTTGTTTCATTTGCTTTATATAACCTAAGCAATCTATAACACCACCCATCTAGGTTCTATCTCTATTTTTTCTACATCTCCAGTGTATGTTATTATATTTTCACCATGTTCAAATGTTGGAAAATCTCCAAACATTCTACTATTCTCATTAACTATATCATTTGTATGAATATCTACCTTATAAGCATTCATAAGTTCACAATCAATATATATATGTCCCTGAACTTCTGTAAGTTCTATTACTTCATTATTTATTTTTAATTCTATATCACCATTTCCAAATACTTTTATAAGAGGATACGAAGCCATTCCAGTATTTATTAACTTAGAATTTGATTCATTTATTGTAATTAAATTACTAATTAGCTGTTTTTTGAGTGGTTTACATTCAAATGTAATCTTAAAATATCCTAAATCCTTTATAACTTCTTCTAAATCAAGTTTATTAATACAAACTGCTTCTCTATAATAGTTTGGGTCACTACTTATAATAAGATTTTTATATGAAAAGTCTGTTTGTAACCACATCTTTATTTCAGATGATAGTATGTTAATATCTTTACCATCCACATCTATATAACATTCTATTTCAAGATTAAAATTGCTATAACAACCTTCATCTAAAATAAGACTGCCATTCCTTCCTGGAATCTCTATTCTTTCAAATCTCCGTTCTGGTGATGCAAGTTCATTAATATCTGTAATTACAATACCAAAATCTCTACTATTTATCTCACCATATTGAAAAGAAACTAGTTCATTTTCACTGACACAGTATTGTAAAGCCAAATTATCACCTCCTATACATAAAAAAAGAGATGATTCAAATTTTTATTTTGACACATCCCCTTTTATAATTATTAATTCAATTCATATATTAATCAAATCTTAAAGTTGCATAGTATAAATTGTGGTCTGTAATTGTTTCTAAGTCTTGTACTGAGTTTTTATCTAAAACTGTCATATACTCTGGTGCTAATATGTTATCTATTTGCTTTGATGTAAATGGGAACACTGGTTTAAATCCCAATTCTAATAAAGGTTTTAAATCATATTCTGAATAAGAGTTAAAATCTCCTGTTATAACTTTGTAGTAGTTTTTATCATTTTTGATTACATTAGCTAACTCTTGTGCATGTTTCCTTACATAAGTATTTCCATTTTGTGAAAAATGCGTGTTATATAATGATACATTTTTATATGATGTATTAAATATTACTTTAACATACCCTCTTGGCTGTTCTCCATTACCTAATGCTGAATATACTCCACCTGTCTTTGTAGATAAACCGAATGTAGATACTACAGCATTACCTTGCCATCCACTTCCCCAAGATAAATCTAGTATTCTTTGTTTTCCTACATGGTCATATACTCCTGCTATTTTGCTTGTACTCTCTGGTAAATTCCAAAATTCACAATATTCTTGTACTCCAATTATCCCTATTCCTTTTTCCATAGCTATATGCATAGCTTTTTGTATTGGTTCTGGGCTTTGCTTAACATATTTATTTATGTTGAATGTACCTATTGTTACTGAACGATTAGCTTCATCTGCTGCGATTTGAGCTTTGAATGCATTTTTTTCTGCTGTAGTAGCCATAACAATACCTCCAAATTGTATAATCATGCATATTATAATACATGAATGTATTTTTTATAAATTAAAGGCCTCATAATTTATATTTCATATAATAAAGACTGTATTTTCATGAAAACTGTAAATTATAAATAATATTTTTTTAATTTACTTAAAGCTTTAACTTTATTGGAATATACAGATTGCCTTGAAAGTTCTAGATTACAAGCTATTTCTGTGTCAGTTAAATTATAAAAATATTTATCTATTATTATTTTTTTTTGAACATCACTCAAACAATTAAGTGATAAATACAACTCTACTTCATTTGTATCTAAACATGAAGTTTTTGATTTTATATTATCGTTATACTTAATTGTTTCAGCATTAAATTTTTTATTTCTATTGTAAAGGGATATAGATTTTCTATTCAAAGATGTAGTTATATAGTTAATAATTGCTCCATCAGATTTATTAAGTAACTTACTTGTATCAATTGATTTAATTAATTCAATTAAATATATAACTAAGTCTGTTTCAGCACATTCATAGTCTAACTTATTTGATATTTTTTTAATTAGAAATTTGAATTTATCTAATAAGTTTAATATTAAGCAGCTATCTCCATCTTGATATTCTGTTATGATATCTATTAATTTTATTTTAACCCTCTCCTATTTTTGAATATAAAAAAGTACTTACTTAAACAGTAAGTACTTCTATTTACTTTGCATATTTTTATCAAGATATGATATAATAAAAGCAAGAAGAACTACAATCTATTGTCAGTAGAGTGGAGTTCATCATAAATGATGTTATTTGAATTTATGGAATTTGATTTTTAAATCAAACTCCCAACCACTCTTAGTGCCAGCTTTGAGTGGTTTTTTACATTTTCTAAATAACTTACTTATCAAGTAAACTATATAGCTAGCTAAAATACTAGCTAGTACACCTTGTAAAAAATTATCCATACATAATCACCTCCCTTCTTAATGTTGGGAGGATAATCCTTTGTTTGTATGAATTCCACTCTTAGATTATAGGTTACATCTTCTTGCTAAAATCATTATACCATAATCTGGATATTGAAAATATATTTGTCACACTAAAACTTTAATTTTCGATTTGTAATAAATGCTATTTCAGAACCTATTTGCTCTACGTCTTGTTTAGTATTATTTATAAACTTTTCTATATGTAAAGTCAACTCAACTCTCTTATCACTACTTTTTTCATTATCAACTTTACTATTATTATTTATATTAACAGTTGCATCCTTCAGTAAATTATTTGAGGCTATCCCTCTTGCCAGAGTATCTGAGTATGCTATACTTTGTAAGTTTTCTATTTCATTTCTAAACCTTGCTGCTTCTTTTCTTCCTCCTGTAGGTATATTTACATCTTTAAATCCTATATTAGAAAGTTGTTTATTTATAGAATTAACTATGTCACTTAAAACTTTACCCAATGCTCCTTGCATAGATTTAATACCATCTATCATGCCCTGCATAGAATCTTTACCAGTTTCCATAAACATAGCTGGTACTACTCCAAATTTATCCTTAAAACTTTCAATTTGTTCCTCTATACTTTTTTGCATTTCTTGACCTAGTTTTCTATATTCTGCATCATAAGTTTTTTTCAATTCTTCAATTTCTTTTTCTATTCTATATTTTTCATCTTCTGTATCTTCTTTGGCTCTTCTTTCAGCTATTTTCTTCTTTTCTTTGTATAATCTTTCGTATTCTTCTAGTTGCTCTTTTGACATCTTGTTGATGGCTTCTATTTCATTATGAGCTTGTGGTCCTTTAGCTAATAGTTCCTCATACAAATCTTTACCTACTTTTGTAGATAAATCTGCCATATCAGTGTCCCATTTTCTAAGTACATCAACTTGCTCTTCTAGGTTTTCCATTAACTCATCATTGTCAATTTCTTCAAATGTTACAGAAGAAAATAAGTCTGTATAATCCATTAAAGATTTTACTCTTGAGTCATATATCTTTTTATATTCTTCATTTAGTTTCTTTTGGTCCTCAATATATTTCTTATCTAAGTTTGCTACTTTTTCAGCATAATCTTCTTTAATATCATTATATTTTTTATTGAAATCTCTTTCAGCTTTTATTTTTTCTTCTCTAAGTTTTTGTAGTTCTTCTTGATGCTTTTCAGTATCTTCTTTTTCTTTTTTATCATACTTTTTATTAATTTTTTCAAGTTTTTCTCTATATTCTTCTTGGTCTTTTACAGATTCCTTATTATACTTATCTTTTATTTTCTTTAAGGCTGCTAACTTTTCTTTTTTATTCTTATATTTCTTTGCTTCTGCTTCCTTTATATCTTCGTTTTCTTTTTCATTTCTTTCTTTTTGTTTCTTCTTGTGTTCTTTATCTAACTCTGCTATTTCTTCAGCTTTTTCTTCTTGTAGTTTTTGAACTTCCTTATTAAACTTCTTAATTTCTTGAGCTTCTTTTATGTTTCCATTACCTATTATTGCTTGGACTGTTCTGAGTGTATTTGTTAATCCTTCTTCTATGTTTGATAATCCATCTAAATATGCTTTTGCTGAATTTTTTCCTGCATTACCAAATTGTGAAACTATTCCTGACGAACTGCCCATGCCTTTCGCCATGGTATTAGAAAGTTTGCTGATAGAATCTAGCATACTTCCTCTACTTGGTGCAAAACCTATGGCTGAGGTTTTCAACATCATTGGTGTTGGCAACATATCTTTTTGAATAAAACCATTACTATTTTGAGGAATCATAGAACCACTCCTAAAGATACTGCTCACCATATTTTTAACTTTACCAACAGCAGAAGAAATTCCACCAATAATACTATCTATAGTTGATTTTGCATCTGAAAATGGCTTAGTCATAAACCCTTTCATTTTATCAAATCCAGTTTTTATAGCTGATTTTATAAGTGTTATTTTATCATCTATTCCAGTTTTTATAGCATCCCAGGCTTTCTTAATAAGGTCTTTTATTGCATCCCAAATAGAAGTTTTTCCTTTAATAACGTCCCAGGCTTTTGATATAACACTACTTATTATGTTAAAAATAGAAGACTTTGATTTAAGCTCATTCCATTTACCAGTTATAAATGAAGTTATAGAACCCCAAATTGATTTTTTTCCACTTATAAAATCCCATGCAGTAGAAATTTTATTAGATATTGTATCGAATATAGGCACTTTGTCTCTCAATTCGTCCCATTTGTCTGATATATAATCTTTTATATTATCCCATATTTCTTCTGCTTTATCTTTAATGAAATTCCAAGATTCTTCAATTGAAGAAGTAATAAATCCCCAAACTGATGAAGTATCTATTCCTAGTTCTTCCATACTTGATAACCATTTGTCCTTTAAATCTTGCCACCATGAGTTGAAGTTATCACCTAAGTTCTGCCATCCAGTTTTCCAATCCTCACATATACTATTCCACCAATCAGATATACCTTGTTTGATATCTTCCCACCATGTAGATGCATCCTCTTTTAATTTTTGCCAACCATTATTACAATCCTCACATATACCATTCCACCAATCTAAAAAACCAGTTTTTATGTTTTCCCACCATGTACTTAAGTTATTAGATATGACTTCCATATCTTTATTCCAATCTTCGACAAATTTAGGTAAAAAAGTAGAAAGTTCCTCAACTAAATCGTTCCACCAAGTTGAAAATTTAGAATCTATATCCTTACACCATTGGTCTAAGTTTTTCTGAGCATTATTAATATCTTCTTTTGTACCTTCTTGAAATAGTTTCCATTTACTTTTGACTGTTCCATCACCATTGTAGGCTTTTATGCCATCTCCAACCATTTTTTCTATTTCAGTTACAGTTTCTTTATGCTGACCTTCTAGTTCTTTTAAAGAATCTTCTCTTTGTTTCTTTGCCACTGCTACAAGTTCATCAGCACCCTTATTTGCTTCTTCTGTACCTGCTTCTCTTGCTATTGCTGCGTAAAATAGCTGTTCTTCATAAGCTTTTTCTATATCTTCCTTTCGAGCTTTATAGTTTTTATTTTCTTCTGCTCTTAGCTCTGCCCCCTGCTTAACTGTCATTTTTTTATCGTTAGCATGAACTCTTTCTTTTATTATAAGTGCATCAGATGCACTTTTGGATAATAGAGTAATAGCTATTTCATTGTTTTCTTGATGTAGTCTTGCAAGTTCTTTACCTTCCGCTTCTGTAGCTTCTCTTCTTTCTTTCCTTGCTTTTTCCCCTATTTCAATTATTCTGTCACAATTTTCTTCATATTGTTTCTTTCGTTCATCTAAAGACTTCAAAACTATTCCAGTTATCTCTATTTCTCTTTTAGCACTAAGCTCGCTTGATTGGTTCCACAATCCATTAAGAGTTTCCTGAGCACTTGATTTGAATTCTTCAAACTTTGGAAGCACTTTATCTTTTAATCCATCTAAACTTTTACTCATATCATCAACCATTTCTTTTGTGACAGTCCCTAGCTGCATTTGCATAGCTGACTTAGTTATTTCCTCACTCATTTCAAGATATGAACCCACTATTTTTTTACTACTTTTATCGACATCTTTTCCGAAATTATCTATTTCTATGGCTGGCTTACTCATTTCTTTTACTAGGTTAGTTCCAATCGCTACTGCTAATGCTCCAAGTGCTAGTGTCAAACCTCCCACAGGTGTAGTCAAAAATGCTATCCCTTTAGCTAGTGTTGCCATACCAGCAGATGTAGGTATTGTTGCACCTCTTACCACAGCTAATGTTCTTGATAGAAATGTAAATGTGCCACCTAATTTTTTGATTGCATCTATTCCTTTTGGTATTGTAATTGCCATAGTTCCTAATATTACAAGAAGCGGACCTATTGCTGCGACTACAGCTCCAATGCTTACAACGATTCTAGCAAAATTAGGATTACTCTTAGCCATTTCGCTAACACTTTTCATAAAAGCAGTTGCCATCTCAGCTACTTTAGCAACCACAGGCATCATAACTTCACCCAAATCAGACATCATATTTTTCGCTGAATTCAATGCATCTTCAAGTTTAGTCTTTGTAGTATTGTCCAGTTGCTCAAACGCTTTATCACAAAGTCCAGTAGAATTTTTCATATCATTAAGCATTTGATTAAATGAATCAGCACTCTTTGTACCTTCAATTATTTCTCCTGTAGTTTCATTAACTGCATCACCTAGTAAAACATTAGCTGCCTTTGCACCTTCTGCCGAGCCAAATAGGTCTGATAGAGATAAGCTATTTTTCTTTGCATAATCATTTAATATTAATAATACATCTGCTGTTGATTTTCCTTCTTTTTGCAAATCAGCAAATCCTTTATCTGTTAATTTTTTAAGTATTTTATCTGCCTTACTCCCACTTTTCCCAAGTTCATTGAACATCGCATTCATGTAAGTTGTTGCTTCTGCGCCAGCAATTCCTTTTGCAGTTAATATAGCATATCCAGCTCCTAGTTGCTCAACTGATACATTCAAACTTTTTGCTGTTGGAATTATTTTACCCATAGAACTTGCTAGCTCATCCACCGTAATTTTGCCTTTATTTTGGGTCTGTATAAGAACATCACTTACATGAGCCATATCCTTTTGGGACATCCCATACGCATTTTGAATAGTTGTCAACACATCTGTAGCTTTTGCTAAATCTGTTAAACCTGCTGTTGCTAGTTTATCTGCTTGTGCTAAGAATTCAGTTACATCTGCTTGCTTTACACTCGCAGATATCGCATTATATGCAGAGTTAGCATATTCATCGTAAGCCATTCCAATTTCATTAGCACCTTCTTTTAATGTGCTTGCATAAGCATCCCATTCACTTTTACCACCTTGAACCTTTTCTGTATTTAGTTGTAATATAGAGTTAACAACTGACATTGCTTGTTCTGTGTTTGTAGCTGCTGTTACTGCTGCTGTTCCCATTGCAACTAGTCCAGTTGTAACTGTAGAAGTTAGTGTTTGCCCAATATCTTTCATTTTAGTTCCAATAGCATCAAATGGCATGCTTCTTAATGAATCACTAAGTCTATTAGCTTCTGCCTCTGCATTATTCATGGCTGTTCTCATATCAGTTAAAGAATCTTCTCCATTTTCGATTTCATTGCCTAACTGAGTTTGAGAATTTTTAAGTCTTTCAATAGCTTCTCTATATCTTTGTGACTGTTCTGAACTTTCTCCATACATACTATTGCAACGTTCTAATTGTTGCTCATATCTTTCTATTTTGTTTCCTATTTCAGTGTACTTTTGCTTCGACTTATCTATTTCACTTGTAAGCTTAGTTATACCCTGAGCATATACATCTATTGTGTTTCTAGCTGTTTTTAGTTCATTCTCAGTCTGTTTTATAGAGTTTTTTAGTGATGAAAATGGTCCACTTGAAGTTGATGCTATTTTATTTAATTCTGATGCTGCTAATGCTGATTGTCTACCTATTTGTGTCAAAGAATTTGCTGTATCAGAAATTTGTTTTCCCATTGCTGTCATAGCACTTCCTGTAGTTCTTGTGTGTGAATTAAATTGACTAAGTTGTTTAGCTGCATCTGCAAGAGCTTTAAAAAACTTCCCTCCATCTAGGTCTAAATAACCAACTGCTGTTCCTAATTCTAAGGACATATTTTTCCCTCCCTTCACTTAATTTTTTGTATAAAAAAAACACTTACTCATGTTAAAGTAAGTGCTTCATTTATACTATTACTTTGGATTACGTAAATTATCATATCTTTCAAGTGCTTCATTTAAAAGGTCCTTACTACTCTTTAAGTCTTCGCTATCACCTAATATCCCTTTGCAATATAAATTCGCTGAGAATGTTACTGTTTTTAATTCCTCAAAAGCCTTTGATTGGATATCAGTCAAATCATGACTTTCTTTATATTTTTGAGTTTCTTTATATAAATCTCCAAAACGCCATTCATATAAATCAGCAGCAGTTTTTAATCCTTTTTCAGGCATTTCACCATTACTTACACTTTTTTCTACATATGCTAATGAATCCCAGCTCTTTTTAAACTCATTCATCTGATAATCTAGAAGTTCATCTGGATTAAATTTATTTAGGTCAACCTTATCTTCTGTTGATACTTCTTCCTCTTCTTCCTTTGGTACTTCTTGACCTACTTCCTCCATTTTAGATGCTGGTGCACTAGTACATCCTGTCACAAACATCATTACAGAAAAACAGGCTATTATGCTCAAAACTAATACTTTTTTTGTTAATTTCATAATATAATCTCCCCTATTAAATTATTTATTCAAATATAATTCTATCTAAAATTAATAATTTAGTCTATTGATTTAGCAGATTTATCCAATTATTTAAAAATATTTTAAACATACTAAAAACACCTATATGTTTAAGTAGGTGTTTTGTGCGCTTATTCAATTTTTAGACCACATAGTTAATATAATACCTGCTAATGCTCCAAGTGCTAAAGTTAAGGCTCCTGCCTTTACATACCACATAGTTAATATAATACTTTTTATTAAAGCTTCTTTTTCTTTGTCTGATAAAGCTTTACATACCACATAGTTAATATAATACTATTCAAGTACTCTGAAAGCTAGTGCTAATGAAATCTTTACATACCACATAGTTAATATAATACCCCAAAATAAATTGAGCATTTTAAATCCTTACACATATAAAACCATATTAAAATTGCAGTGAGTAACCAGTAGTGTTTTTGATATATCACAAAATATGCTTATATCGTAGTAATTTCAATGATTACATCCAATGTATATAAAAAATCAGACACTGCAAAATATCTATATTATCATTATATCATAAATTAACATTAATTTATTCTATCCATCTAGAATATTTTACCTATTATTTTTTTTCTTTTTCTCTAATGCTATTTGGACAAAAGTTTTTCTCTCATTTTTATCTATAGTTTTCTTTTCATCATTTTCAAATTTAAGCTTTTTATCATTTTTTATAGCATCTACTAAAAACATACAAGCTTCATCGAAACAAAAAGAAGTATATTCATCTTTAATTCTTAATATCTCACTAGGCATCTTGTTGTACATTATCACTTGATTTAGAATCCTCAATATCTGTGGACTCTTGATGAAAGTTTTCTAGTGACTTTGTACCTCCTTGAATACGATTAAATAATGTTAATCTTTGTTCAATAGAAAGTTCCAATCCTATTTTTTTAATCTGAGCATATGTAGGGTTAACTAACACTTCTTTAGCAACTATATCCATCATTTCAAACATTTCTTTTGAGAAATTAGACTCATCATTCATCTTCTTTATTACTTTTTCACCTGTACTATCTTTACTTTCCTTCTCTTCAACTAGACTCATTGATGCTGACATTAGGCTGTTTGGTATCTTACCAGCCATTGCAAGAGCCATTAAGTCAGGTTGTTTTACTTCTGCAACTAACATAGTTCCATCTAAAAATCTTCCAACCTCTATTACCTCAGTCAATTTTATTTTCTTTAATTCTTCTAAACTTGTTACTTTAAGTTCATTCATATTTGTGTCCCCTTTCTAAAAAAAGCTCTAGTTAGTTACTAGAGCTTTAATCTATTTATATACTTACACTAACTTCTTCAACTTTATATGTTTCTCCATTTGTTAATCCTATTATCTCTGTTCCTGTTAATGCTGCTTTATCAGACTCAGTCTCTGTTAATGTTCCATCTGCTAAAGTATATTTTATATTACTATTAACTGTAACCTTATATATTTTACCTGCTGTTAATCCTGTTATCTTTTTATCTCCTGCTGTTGCTCCTGATACAGATGCACTATCTAAAAATACTTTTGTAGCTTCATAACCATTAGGCAACTCTTCTACTATTTCAACCTCATAAGGAGATTGCCCTGTATTAGGTCTACTATTTATAACATATTCATTTGAATAATATTCTCCATCTTTAAAGTTAAGTGGAACAGATTTTCCTTTACAATTTGGGAAAGTAGTCTTAGCAAATTGTCCAGTATCTCCTCCTGGTCCAACAACAGAACTATATATTATTGTTTTAAAAGATTTTTTAGAAAAAGTCTTTCCTACTTCAGGAGCTAAGTATCTCTTAAAGCTACCATCTTCCTCTTTTTCTATTGTTCCACCTTGCATTATTTGAAGTATTTCTGGACAAAACACATTGTCTTTTAATGTTAAATCATATCCTAAGCTTGTATCTTCTGCTGCTCTATTTGCTATTATTTTTTTCTTTATTTTTAATGTTAATTCTTCACCTTCAGAAATGATTTCCTCTGTCCCTATCTCATCAGATGTATCAAATGTATATGTAACTGGATTTTGTTCAACTGTTTCAATTTGAACTAATACAACATCTGTAAGTGGGTATTGATTTAATATTTGTACTGCCATATTTATTACCTCCTAATTTGTTTGTTTTCATAATAACTTAATCTTGTAAAATAAGCTTGTTTCTCATCATCTATAAGAATAGGTAAAGCTTCATAAGCTTGTTTTATTCCTACTATTTCATCCATTACATTTTCAATATTTGTCTTGTATTCACTTACTTTAGAATACTGTCCAATTGGATAAAATACATATATCTCAAATAAATCTTTTATTATATTTTTTTCTGTTGTTTGTAGTGAACCTTTTTCAAATATAACTAAAAAAGGCTCTATACATAATCCTTGATGTTGCCCAATTGAATACACATTAAAACCTTTATTTTTTAAATGTTTATATATTTTTTTAAACATGTTTCACCTACTTTAAAATCACATCAAGACCCCTTATAATACTTGGTCCACATTTCTCTATAGTTGGCATTATAATTGGATATGGTCTACTTCCTGGATGATTAACTTTTTTAACAGGATGTGATGCTCCATCCCAAAATAAGTAACTTCCTGGTCTTGCTTGTATAACATGTGGGCCTGTGCCTTTTTCTAAGTATAATCCATAGTCAACTCCATGACTAAGTGCTATCCTTATAGTATCTCCTTGCCATTCCCAACTACCATGTAGCCTGTTTTTAGCCTCATGAGTATGGTCTTTCCATGGTCTATCATTTTTAGCATTACTTTCTAGTAACTGAGATGAAGTATCTGCATAAGCTCCTAGTGCAGCTTTGGTTTTCATTTCTCTACTTACTAAGGCATTAAGTAGTTTGTTAGCATCAAATTTAAATCCATTGCTCATACTATCTCACCTTTCCTAACTTTAAATCAAAATAAATATTCATTCTATTTTGATTTCCAAGGTCCTGTATAACAAACTTATTATTATCCAAATACATAAAATCACCTTGTTTTATTTTTATTGTATCTTCATCATAAACAACCATTAAATATTGCTCTTTATCTTTTATAACAACACCTTTATCCTTTGTTATTTGACTTATGGAGCTACTTCCTTCATGATATAAGCCTATTACATTGCAAATTATATTCTCTTCATCTGAAGGCTCTCCAAACTCATTTACTCCAACTCTTTTTACTATACCTTCTGTTGGCATCTTATTTATAGCCTTAATTATCTTTGGCTTTACTTTCTGAGCTATCATAGACATCTACTTCCATTTGTCTTATATTTTTTTGCTAAATTTAACCAGTATAATTTATTTTCTGGCATGCTTAATCCTCCAGGTAAAGTGATACTATCATTTTCAGCCTTTAATATACATAACTCATACATAGTACTTTTAAAATCTTGATTGTTTTTATTATAGTAATAAGTAATTTCATCATCAGAAAAAAAAGGTGATTGTTCTTCTCTAAGTTCTATTTTTATATTTTTTAAAACTTCTAAATCCATACTATCACCTACTAAATCTACATTTTATAATTTATGCTTAAATTCAACTATTCTTATTTGTTTAGGTTCATAAACTCTTGTCCAGTTTTCACCTTTTGCTAACTCTAATCTTGAAGGTCCTTCTGTTTTAGCTACACTTGCATTAGTAAATTTTATACCTCTTGGATGTAGTATATATGTTTTTCTATTGATTAAATAATCTACTCCAGAACCTTTTTTCTTATCTCTATCTATCTCAGTAGCTACAAATCCTACTGGATTACCATTTCCTAAAGCTATTGCTCCACTTCCAAATAGATAAGAAGTATAAACACCTTCTTTTGTTACAGGACAGCCATCATCAACTATAACTAATTTATCTTGATAAACGTCAAAGTCTGGACCTGCATCTGGTCTAATAGTTTCTATTAAATTTTGCTTTTTAAGTGCTGATTTTGTAGCTGAATGCATTGCTATAGCCTTTAATTGTTCTTGTGCATCACCTAATAACTGTTGTGCATCTATAAAAGCTGCTGGTGACCATTTTGCTGCATTTCCTGTTGCGGCTGATATATCTAATTTATTTGTTGTCATATTTGCAGATAAGAATATACCATTTAAAACTGCTATAAGTTCTTTTTGCATATCTCTAGCCCAGAAGCTTCCAACTAAACTTGCTATTGCTGCCATTGGGTCTTTTCCTGCCATAGCTGCTGATAAATCAGTAGCTGCCCACATTTTCGCTCTTCTTAATACAGCTGCTGCATCTTGACTTGAAGTAATTTTATTTGGTGTTAAATCAGCATCTTCTATTATTTGTTCTGATTCTCCACTTAAATCTTCAAAGAAAGGCATATTTACAACTGGTGCAGCTTGAGAAGCTAAAGCATTCAAACTTGCATCATTTGTAATTATTCCACTTTGATATAGAGCTGATAACTCCATGCTCTTGTTTATTACATATGGGTTAAATAATTCTGGTACTATTACATCACTTAATTTTGTTACTGCCATTTAAATCACTCTCTTTCTTATAAATTTATTCCTGCTTGAGCTGCAAATTCTTTAGCTTTATCAGGGTTTTCTTTTAATAATTTTCCTTGTTCTGTTAAATTGAATGTTTCTTTTATAAAAGGATTATTGACTACATTTGATTTTCTTGGGAAATTACCTGGTGAACCAGTATTACTTGGAGTAGAACTTTCAAACCATTCTTTATATGTTTCTGATATGTTTTTAAATTGTTCATCTAAGCCTATAATTTCTCCAGTATCTTTTACTTCAATCTTATCAATATCAAATTCTTTGCATAAGAGCTTCTTATATTTTTCATTTACTCCAGATAATTTAGAATTTATGGCATAGTCTATAGTCATATTTTTTATTTTGGCTTTACTCGTGCTATCAAGTTCGTTATATTTATTTTCCCATTCTTTCACTTTTGCTTCTATATCTTCACTGTTTTTACTATTTTTCTTCAAATCTGATATAGTATCATTTGCACCTTTTATTTGCTCTTCTAAGGCTATTTTTTGTTCTTTCAACTTATTGTATCTTTCATCTATGTTTTCTTCCTTAGAAGTGTAAATTTTATCTTTTTTCATACCCTCAATTATGTTTTTTATGTCTGTATCTTGGTATCCCAATTTTTTTAATAATTCTTCCATTATTTCCTCCTACACTACGCTTTTATACGAGTTTTGCTTCTCTAGTATAGTTTGCTATTTATTTCTTTTACGCCTAAATATAGCTAAAAAGGCAATAAAAAAACACCTACTAATTTTTAATTTCAGTAAGTGTTTTTAATATATTGCTATATAATCTTCTTCTGGATAAACATTTTCTTCAGCATATTTTAATAATCTATATTTTGTTCTCCCTCTAAAAGTTAAAGACTTCCCATTTTGAGCTTTTCTTTCAAATATAACTTCCTTTGTTTTCTTATTTAATGCTATTATACCAGACTCTTCTTTTATCCCATCATTTACATATTCATATCTAACAAAATTTTCATCATTAAATATTCTAAATAATTCTACCATAATAATCCCCCTTCTATATAATCTTCATTATAATCATAATAAGTACATTTTATATTATAATCATAAACATTTCAACTTATAAGTATTTAATCCTCTATTACACCTATTTTCTTGAGATGCTCCCTAAACTTCTTTTTGTTCTTAATCCTATCTTCTTCTGAGATTTCTTCATGACCTATCACTTCAAATCCAATTGGTGAATATTGTGTTCTCCATAAAAGCATATCATGAGGAGATAATTCTTTATAGGCATCTCCTTTTTCTTCATCAGGTAGCTTTATAAATTCGTCTATTGTTAGCATTTAATTCACTTCCTCTGATAAAATATGAATGTTCCCTTAATTCTTTCAATTTCAATGACTCTAAGCCTTGAGCCTCGTTTATATAATACTTCTTGTTCTTTAGGGTTATATTTACTTACATCTTTTCCTTTTTGTGAATTTAATATATACATCTGTACTTGACCCTCAGAATTATAAGTACTTCCTTTTGTTGTTGAAGTATAGTCATAATTAGTAACTATCTCCCCCAACTTGTACATACTTACGAATCTTTAATTTAAGTAAGTGTCTTTAATCTTCTTTTAATACTCCAATATCTTTTAGATGTTCTCTAAGTATTTTTTTATATTTTTTTCTTTCTTCTTCTGGAATGTCTCTATATCCTATAGTTTCACCCCATGGTACATCTTTCCATCTTGGATGACTAAATGGTTCTGAATACTTATCATCTTCAAATTTATTATCCATTGCGTTCCTCCATTAATATATAATATTTGCCATTCATTTCTTCTAACTCAATTATTTCAAATTTAGAATTTCTTCTATACAAAACTTCTTCTTCTTTTTCATTGTACATACTTATATTTTTACCATTCTTAGAATTGAATATATATATTTCTACTTGACCCTCTGGATTGTAGGTTTTTCCTTTTGTGGTTGAAATAAATTCTGCATATTGTATAGTTTTTCCAATTTCATGCTCAATTAAAAAAGCTTCTAAACTTTCTTTATTATAAAAATATAATGACCTTGTAATATCCCCTTCATAATTTGGCATTTTATCTAAAACTCTATCTAAGTTATTTATAAACCATTCATCTTCTTCTGTCAATTTAATATTTCTTCTTAACTTCTCATTAATTTTATAAGCATCTCCACCCATATATTTATATAAAGCTAACATTTCATCTTCAGTTGGTTCTTTATTCTTATTAACTTTTCCTTCTATTCCTGCAAACTCTAATCCATATTCATCAAACCATTCATCAAGTTTAGAATTTTCTTCTCCATCTATCCAGTTTCTTAACTCTTTACCTATATCCTCCATACTCATTGGAATATCATATTCAAATGTACACTTTCCTAGAGGATGTTCTAATGGTAACTCTTCTGGAATGTATGTTTTTCCATTTCTATCTGCACAAACTTTACACATTCTAGGATGATGTGACGACATCCATTTAATTCCTTTAACAAATGGATTCTTCTTACAGCTTTCTTTAGCTGTCTTTTGATATGCATGAGTTATATATGTGGATGCCAGTCTATAGGCATTAAAATCTATCTTTTTATTATTTTTAGGGTATACCTTTGACCAATCATAATCTTTCTTTACCTTTGGATTAACATACTTTTCTAAATCTTTTGCTATATCATAACTACCTCTTTTTTCTGCTAATCCTCTACTTACAATGTAGTCTAAATCCTTCTTAGTTTTATCTATATTACTCCAAATTCTATCACTTAATTTAATTTTATCTTTGTACATACTACCAGATATAACTTGTCTTAGTACATCTTCATGAACTTTACTAAACATATCAGTGAATTGTGGCTTTAAATTAACTGAATAGTTATCACATATGTTATTGAAAAAGCTTAATTGTTCATCTGTAGTAGTTTTTATTACTTTTGATATTTCACTTTCAATATCTTTTTTTAGCTTCTTTCCTAACCTATCATACTCTTTACTTAAATAAATTATACTTTCTCTTAAATATTGTTCAGTTAATGTGTTAGAGTTAACTTTATTTAATTTTTTTGCATACTCATTAGCTATATCTTTATATAATTGTCTTATCTTCTTAGTAGTTTTATTTGATGATATGTCTCTAGCTCTTTCAGCATTCTTCATAGCCTTATTAAACTTATTTGTCATTAGTCATCAACTACTTCTTTTGGTTCTTTTTCAGCAGTTTCTTCCTCTGATTCTTCTATATCTGTAGCTTCTGATTCTTCTTCCAGATTGAAGCTTTCTTCTAATATTTGTCTTTCTATTGACATTTGTTGTAATTCTTCATCTGCTATATCATCATTAGTATCAGTCCACTTCTTAATGAAAGTTTTCCTAGACATTGCTTGAGCATTTACTTGTTGAATATCAAGTAATTTCTCAGAATCCTCATCCTCTTGTAATGGATACTGATTTTCAACTAGCACTTCATAGGAATCTGCATCTAATTTAGGTATTTGAGCTATGTTATATACTTCTATCATCTCTATCATAGCTCGTATTAACCATTCAAGAGCTGGACCCCATGATTTCATTTTTTCTTCACATCTAGTTATTAGTTGCCAATACAAAGCCTTCATTGATTTGCCTGATGTCATCATACCTTTAAGGTCTTGATTATTTATAAGTGGTATATTCAATACCTCATGCATATCTGACTTAATTCTATTAAGTGAATTTTCTATTCTGTTATCATATCCAAAGTCAGTAGGAATTGTATTAATTTGTGCCTGTTTTTGGTCAGCAGTTTGAGATGTTTCTACATCCCAATAAGCACCTGGCTTTATTTTGAAATGTTTACTTGACTCTTCTTCAACATCAACACCATATATAATACGATTCATTCCTTTTTTAAGAGTATCTATATCCTCAGAAGCAAGCTTATTATAAGCCATCTGATTATCAAATATCTCTTCTATATCACTCTCACCTTTTAAATCACCAAGTAAACCATCATTAAGAATTACATAACAAGGTATTCCACTAAGTTTTAAATCTGTATCACTTACTATTTCTTCTATACATAATCCATAACCATTATAGATACCTTCACTTAATATACATTTTCCATTAACCATTTCATATTTTTGTTTCCAAATTCTCTGTTTATCTTTTTCCACTTCTTGATTTGTTTGATGGAAAAATACGATTTTCTTAAGTTCATCAAATTGGTTATCAAAAGGCTCATATATAAACTCTAAACTGGGTACAAACATTATCTTTAAACTCTTGCTTTCTTTATCTGCATGTAGTTTTATAGCTATTCTTTTACCAATAAAACAATCTCTAGCTGCCTTAATTAATTTATCTGAAAATAAATTTCTCTTTAGAATTTTGTTAATACATTTGTTTATTTCTTCTGCTTTTTCTTTATCTAAGTCATTTTCTGGGCTAATTGTAAATATTGGTGTCTTTCCAAATAAAAACCTTGCTTCTTCTTTAATTAGCTTCTTAATGTAATTTGTTCTTTTTCTTGTTTGCTTATAATCTTGTTCCTCTTCTATCCAATGTTGTCCTGTACCTTCATACTTATCATACAGCCTTATAATTTCACCCATTTCTCGTATTACTTCTTGACCATATAAGCCTGTAAGTTCCATCTGAATTATATCTATCAAATCTAACATGTTACACCCCCTATCTACTGTTATATTGTCTTTCTCTTCCATGTGTTTTCATATCTAACTCTAGTGCATATCTTGTTGCATCAATTGAATGATTGTCTTTATCTTCTAATTTAGCTCTTACATTTCCATCTTTATCTGTTTGATAATCTATATTTTCAAATTCTCTAGCCACATTTGGAGTTCTGTTTGGGTCTATTACTATTGCTTGCAAATCATCTAACCAATTCTCTCCAAATTCGATTGAACCAGGTCCTTTTTTAGCTTTTAATGCTCTTATTCCATACTCTCTAAGTTCTGCAATACTTCTTGGTTCTGCACTATCACAAACAACATTAAAATCGTCATACCCTTTTGATTTAATCTTAGAAGCTAATTCTCTTATAGACATTTTCACTCCAAATATTTCATCTATAAAATATATAATTCTTTTCTTTTTATCATAATGAAGCCTTACAAATGCCATAGGGTCTGTTGCATATCCAAAGTCATTACCTTGCCTTATGTTATCAAAGTGAAGTATTTCTTCATTTGTTATTGTTTTAAACTCTAAATTAGAAAAAGGGACTACTCCAGAACCAATAGGCTCTCCTAAGTACTCCCATCTATATTTAAACTCATTTCTTATTTTAATTTCATTAGCTTCTTCAATAAAAGCTTTTGATATATGAGGATTATCTAAATAAATACTATGATGAACATACGTATTTTTAGGTAATGTATGTGTTTCAAATTTCTTATTAACCCATGATTGCTTTCTTTTTGGAGGATTGTATGATAAAAATATTTTATAATTCAATTTATCTGGTAATTCTCCACGTAACACTGAATTAATTACCATAGATAGCTCATCTTCTGTTTTTATTTCTGCTACCTCTTCAAACCATGCAAAAGCAATTGGATATTTAGCTGACTTTATAGATTTTATCTTTTGTGGGTCATCAAGACCTCTAAATATAAATTTATTTCCTCTTGGAATAAAAATAATTTCCATTGGAGATTTTTTAAACTGAAATAAATGTGTTAAACCAAATATCTCTATAGTTTCTTTTAATTGCTCATAAACACTATCCATGATTGTATTACCAACCTTTCTAAAGCAAACAGTATTTACAGGATATTTAACCATAGCTAAAGTTAGCCAAAAGGCTATATGAGTTGACTTTGCTGAAGCTCTTCCACCTTTTAATACATGATATAAATATTTATTGCTATTACTTACTTTCCAAAATTCATAGAAATTTTTATTTATTATTTCAGATAATTTTTTATTCATCTTCTACATTACCTATATCATCAATTATGGTTACTCCAACATTTCCATCTAGGTCAACTTTTTCAGTCCATAAAGCATATCTTTTCCCTAATAATTCAGCTGCTTTATTTCTGTCTTTTATACTTACATCTTTTTTTATTATTTCAGGACCATTTTCAGATACTACTATGACTTCTTCTTTCTCTTGATTTCTTAATATTTTTGTTAAGTACTCCATAACTTCTTTGGCATCTGCAATTCTCCTTGATTCAAAACTTTTCAGCCTTTCATCAATATAGTTTTTAACCTCATCATTACTCAACAGTCTACTTCCACTGCTTTCTGAGGTTCTCTGATTACTGTTTTTATATGCTTTTTTATATGCTTCTGTAGCATTACCAGTTTCAATATAATAGTCACAAAACCTTTTTTGTTTTTCAGTCAAATTTGCCATACCACCACCTCTTTATTTGCTTTATAAATAAAAAAATAAGACTTTAAAATTAATCTAAAGTCTTATTTTTAGGGGATACATATTATATTTAAGGGAGCAAGTTTTAGGAATCGAACCTAAGATTACACACCAGTACTTGCAAATTGAGCGAGGTTACCAAGCCTCACCCTTTTAGACATTTGAATTAAATTCGGATTTAATCCAACATATCTACATATAGTGTATTAATAAGTTTGAACATAGTAAGAATTGAACTTACAGCATCCTCATGCCCTGCCTAGTCTGTTCATATAAGCTAGGTGAATCCCTTTAACCTAGCCCACATATATATTTAGTTTTGAGAGAGAAATATTCATTTCCACAATACTATTATCTCATATTTTAAATTGTAAAATCGGCAGAAAAACGGCAATAAAAAGACCTAGAATTTAATCTAGGTCTTTCTTTTTAATCCTAATTTCATTATTTTCAAAATAAACTTCAACTTCTCTTTCCTCTTGTGTTATATTCATTTCTTTAATCCATGTGGCTGGTAAACTTATTTTAGGGCTTAGTGAACCAGAGCCACTTTTTGATAAAAGTACTTTCAATATTCTTTTCTCCATTTCTTTCTCTCCCTCTAGGAAAATAAATATTTTATAGCAAATATTAATAATGCTATTGCACCAATTAATTTAACTATGCCAAAACTTAATTTCCCTAATTCTGTAATTAATTCCTTATATTTTCCCATTGTATTTTGAGTGGTCATGTATTATTATTTAATTAGAAGGGAAGGTGCTGACTTCCCTTCTAAAGTCTTATAGGCTATCTAATACCATTTTTATAACGGCTATTAGTGTACCTATTTCAAGAACAAGTTCGGTAAGGGCTTTGATAACTTTGCCGAACTCTTTTATTTTTTTGACCACTTCTTTCACCTCCTTTCTATATTTATAGTATATCATGTCGTACCGATATAATCAATATATTTTTCCTTTTTTTAGTAAAAAAAATAGACAGTTGTTAACTGCCTATAAATCTAACATTTTAAATAATGGTTCTTGCTCTATTAGTGCTTTTTTACCAAATAAAGCTATTGATATTGAACTAATAGCTTGATTAGCTC